>DAIERN010000201.1 GCA_027346765.1 Chloroflexota bacterium
CTGCCCGACATGCCAACCCGAGAAACCCGGCGACTGCGCGGCGAGCGCCGCGGCAGGATGCTGGTTGCGCGGGCAATCCATGAGCTGCAGGTCGCTCGAGAAGACGGCAACGTGAGTCTGGAGCAACTGGCCGCGGCAATCGGGTCGTCGGAGTCGGCGCTGTCGAGGCTCGAGAGACTGAAGCTCGAAGACGTCGGCGTGGTTCGATTGAGCGAGATCGCGTCCGCGCTGGGTTACGAGATATCGCTGGGCATCCACCCGGTGGGCGATCCGTTGCGCGACAGGGCTCAGCTGGCCATCGGCCGGCGGCTCGATGCTTTGCTCGGGCCGGCGTGGAAGGTTCTGAACGAAGTCTTGCTACCCGAGCCGGGTGATCGGAGATCCTGGGACAAGGTCGTCCAGTTGGTCGGGTCAGAGCCGCCGTATGCCGTTGGCGTGGACATCGAGTCGCGCATCCGCGACGTGCAGGCGCTCGTCCGCCGGACGCGCGAACGAGAAACCGACCACCGCGTCCAGCACATCCTGCTCGTTCTGGCAGACACCGCTACGAACCGTCGGCTGGTCGGCCAGTTGGTCGACCACCTGGGTGATACCTATCGGACGCCCATGCGCGGGATCCGGCGGGACCTCAAACGCGGGGCACCGCTGCCCGGATCGGGCGTGCTTCTTGTGTGACGCGCGACCCTAGTTGGCCTTCGCGAGGGTCTGGGCCAGCTCGACCATCGTCCGCACCGCGGCGCCCTGCGGGCCCTTGGGCGAGAACGGTCGGTCATCCTCGTACCATGCAGTGCTGGCGATGTCGAGGTGAGCCCACTCGGTGTCCGGCTCGACCGCGGCGTCGATGAACGCGGCACCCAGGATCGCGCCGCCCAGGCGGCTGCCGGAGCTGTTGCGCAGGTCGGCGACCTCGCTCTTCATCTCCTCGCGGTGCTCGTCGGCCAGTGGCAGCTGCCACAGCCGCTCGCCGCTCCGCTCACCGGCGCCCAGCACCTCGTCAATGAAGCTCTGCGGCCGGCCCAGGACACCGGTGTACAACCGGCCGAGCGCGACGCGGACGGCGCCGGTGAGCGTCGCCACGTCAACGACGCGCTTCGCCCCCTCGCGCTGCGCATAGGTGATGCCGTCGATCAGCACGAGGCGGCCCTCGGCGTCAGTGTTGGTCACTTCGACGGTCTTGCCGCTCATGCTCGTGACCACGTCGCCCGGCTTGGTGGCGTGGCCACCGGGCAGGTTCTCAGTGCACATCGCGACGGCGATCACGTTGAGCGGCAGGTTCATGCGCGACACGACACCAGCCGCGGCCAAGACAGAGGCTGCGCCGCTCATGTCGTACTTCATCATGTGCATGTCCTCGGCCGGCTTGATGGAGATACCGCCCGAGTCGAACGTGATGCCCTTGCCCACGAACGCGATGTCGTAGCCGTCGCCGGCGCGACCCTGGTGGCGCAAGACCACGACCTGTGCCTGCTCATCACTGCCGCGCGCCACGGACAGGAAGCTGCCCATCCCCAGCGCACGCGCCTCTTCCTCGCCCATGACCTCGATCTTGAGGTTGGTGCTCGACGCCATCTCGCGCGCCGCCTGGGCCATGTGTGTCGGGGTCATCAGGTTGGCCGGCTCGTTGGAAACGCCGCGCGCCCAGTTGACCGCCTCGCCCACGATCGTGCCGCGGTTGATCGCCGCGTCAAAGTCGCTCGCGTTGCCGGCGCTGACCAGCAGCACCTCGTCGAGCGGCGGCAGGCGCCGATCACTCTCTTGGGTGCGATGGGTCTCCGGACGCCACATGGCGTAGATGACCCCCTCGACCGCGCTCTGCACGGCCTCCTGCGCATCGACAGTGGCTGACTCGAGGACGATCGCGATGCGGGCAGCGGTCGATTGCCACAGAGCACGCACACCGGCGCTGGCAAATTGCCAGGCGCGAGCGACGTCCATCTCTGCGCGCTTGCCGGCGTTCACGACGATGAGCCGGGTCGAGCCCTGGCCGTTGTTCTGGAGGTGAGTGATGGGTTCGAACAGCTTGCTGTCGCCGTGCTCCTTGGCGACCCATTCGGCGGTGCCGCGCAGGCCGGCCGGCGTGTTGCTGGCCGCGTCACCTTCCTTGAAGACAGGCACGATCAAAGCGTCGAGCTGCTCGGCGTCGAGTAGACTCCCGCCGACGTTCTCCTATTGTTCTTGACGCCGGGCGCCGGAGCCACTAAGCTTGTTTCCATGAATGGAGAGGCGCGTCGTGGCCGACGCGACCCCGAACACGGTT
>DAIERN010000202.1 GCA_027346765.1 Chloroflexota bacterium
GAGACCGCGCTGCTCGTCACGCCGCTCTTCCCGCTGTTCCTGTGGCGGAACCGCCGGCAGGCGGCCGCCTGGACGCTCGTCTTCGCGGGGCTGATGGTCCCGCACGTGGTGCAGGCGCTGCAGCCGGGCGCGTTCAGTCAGCCAGAAATAGACCATCGTCAGCACCGCGATCGTGCTGATCACGATCTCGGCAAACGTCAGGCCCAGCGCGATCAGCTCGTCCGCACCAGGGGCCTGCGTAACGGTAGGCACGAGGATGCGCTGGAGCGTGTCGACCAGCCCCACGAGGCTGACCGACAGAGCGTGCGGCTCAACGGCGCGAGCCCACTCGCGCGCGCTGCCGAGCAGCGGCGTGATGCGCGCACCAAGGTCGCTGAACTGGGTCACCGCGCTCGGGATGACGAGCAGCGCGATGATTCCGACCACCACGAATATGCCGGCGTAGACGAGGAGGAGCGTCGCCCCACGACCCAGCGGGGTGCGTGTCCGGATCCGTTCGATGAGTGGCTCGACCCCCGAAGCGAGGAGGAGCGCGATGAACACGAGCACGAGCACCCGGGCGCTGAGCACCGCGCCGTAGAGCAGCGCCACCGCCAGCGCCACGCCGAACGCCAGACCCACGCCGCGCACGAACCACAGGAACGCCTCCGCTCTCATCGCGAGCGAGGGTAGACGGCCTCAGCCGTGCGGGGACAGCCCAAGAACTGCAATAACCATTTCAGTTTGTAACGCGTTCGATAGACCGCGGAGGCAAGATTCCTTGTGTGCCGGCCGTAGTCTGAAGTCCACATACAGGAGGTGCCGTGAACAGCCAACCCCTGGTGCTTGTGGCCGATGATGAGCCACGCATCACCAAGCTCGTAGCCCTGACTCTGCACGACGAGGGCTTCCGTGTCGTCACCGCCGGTGGCGGCGAAGAAGCGCTCAAGAAGGCCGAGGAAGTCAGGCCCGACATCGTACTTCTGGACATCGTCATGCCCGATCTCGATGGCATCGAGGTCATGCGCCAGCTGCGTGAGTGGCGGCCAGTGCCGGTGATCCTGCTCACCGCCAAGGGCTCGACCAGCGACAAGGCCAAGGGCCTGGACCTGGGCGCTGACGATTACATCGCCAAGCCCTTCCATCCCGATGAGCTGGCCGCGCGCGTCCGCGCCGTGCTTCGCCGCGCAAGCGGTGTCGCGCCCGGCGCCGGCATCGTCGCGTTCGATGACATCGAGATCGATCTCGAGCGGCGGCTGCTGCGCAAGGGCGGCGAGCTCGTTTCGCTCAGCCGGACCGAGTGGCTGCTGTTGCAGCACCTCGCCGCGCACGCGGGCAAGGTCGTGCTCCACACCGAGCTGCTGACCAAGGTCTGGGGGCCCGAGTACCGCGACGACCTGCAGTACCTGCGGGTCTGGATCTCGCGCGTGCGCCGGAAGCTGGGTGCGGCGCCGGGTGAGGCTGGTCCCATCAAGACCTTCCAGGGCATCGGCTACGTGCTCGACACTGAGGGCAACCTGGGTGATTCGAGCACCAGCCACGGCGGCCCGACCACCACGTCGACGCCGTCCCCAACCTCGACCGACTCGACCGATTCGACCGGAGGTTCGGCGGGCGTTGGGCCCGGTTCGACCGGGACGCCCGCGCCGGTCACCGCCGACCCAGGCGGCTGTTACCGCCCGAAAACCAAAGAGCCAGCCCACCGGGGCTGGCTCATTTCCTTGTGTGGGCGGGCGGCCGCTACTTGTGTAGGTGCGGCTACGACTCTTTGCGGCCCAGGAGAGTCATCGCCATCGCGCCGGCCGGCACGAGGGCGGCCGCGACCAGCAGGCGGTGCGCGCCACTGACGAACAGGCCGAGGCCCAGACCCAGCGCGAACGTCGTGCCGGCCAGCAGCGTCTGATCGTCCATGCCTTCGAGCGTGCGCTGCGTGTCGCGCGCGTAGACCTGCGCCCCGGCGACCGCGTCGGGTAGCGCCGCCGCGGCCCGGCCGGCCGTCTGGCGCGCGACCTCGGCCGCACCCTGGGCGCCGTTGATCACCGCGTCCAGCGGCTGGCGCGAGGTGCCATTGGCGCTGTCCGCGGCCTGGCTGCGGGTCGTGGTTGTGCTGCTCTTTGTGCTTGTTCCGGCCATCGTTGATGCCTCCCCTTTCTCTAGGTGGAGCGATGGTCAATTACGGCCGCTGACCGGCGTTCCGGCGCGAACGGCGAGCCCGTATCAGCGCTGTTGCAGGTCAGCTGGGCGCAGGAGTGGGCGGTGGCTCGGTCGGC
>DAIERN010000203.1 GCA_027346765.1 Chloroflexota bacterium
GCTTGGCGCCCACGTTGATGCAGACAACCTCGTCGAAACCCTCGAGGAACAGCTTCTCGAAGGCGTCCTTGAAGGCACCCGGCGGTGCCGCCGCGGTCTTGGGAAAGGGCGCGCCCGGCGCGGTCAGCTCGCGCCAGAAGTCGTCGTAAGACATGTCCACGCCGGCGGTGTACTCGCGCTCGCCGAAGTAGACGAAGAGCGGCACGACGGTTACGCCCGCTGCTGCGGCGCGCTCCGCGGTGAGGTCGCTCGCCGAGTCGGTGACGATCGCGACCCGGCTCATGCGAATTTGCCGCTAGACGCGTTCGAAGGCCATTGCCACCGATCCGCCACCACCCAGGCAGAGCGTCGCGAGTCCATAGCGTCCCTCTCTCCTACGAAGCTCGTACAGCAGCGTCGCCACCACCCGCGCGCCACTGGCGCCAATGGGGTGGCCCAGCGCGATCGCGCCGCCGTTGACGTTGACCTTGCTCCAGTCGAAGCCCAGCTCGCGGCCGTCGGCCAGGACCTGCGCCGCGAACGCCTCGTTGATCTCCACCAGATCGAACGCGTCCATCGTCATGCCCGTCTTCTCGAGCAGCTTCTGGACACCTTTGACCGGCGCCAGGAAGAGCCACTTGGGCGCGACCTCGGCCTGACTGTAGGCCACGATCCGGGCGAGCGGCTTCAAGCCCAGCCGCTCGACGGCGCGCTCGCTCGCGACGACAGTCGCGGCCGCGCCGTCGGTGATGCCCGGCGCGTTGCCCGCGGTGACGGTGCCCGCAGTTGCCGCTACCTCGCCGGGTTCCGGCGCCGGCAGTGCAAAGACGGGTTTCAGTCGGGCGAGGGCTTCGAGGCTCGTATCGGCCCGGGGCCCCTCGTCGGTCTCCAACAGCAGCTCTTCCTTGCCCCGGCGAATGGGCACGGGCACGATCTCATCTTTGAACCGGCCGGCGGCGATCGCGGCGAGCGCCTTCTGATGCGACTCGAGCGCGAGCTGATCCTGGTCGGTGCGGCTGACGTGGTCCTTGATCGCCACGCGCTCGGCGTGGGTGCCCATGTGGCAGCCCTCGACGCTGCACCACAGCCCGTCATGGACCGTCGCGTCGATCATCTGGGCGTTGCCCAGGCGGTAGCCGAAGCGCGCCTTGGGCAGCAGGTACGGCCCCTGGTTCATGTTCTCCATGCCACCGGCGACGACGATGTCAGCGTCGCCGGCGCGGATCTCTGCCGCGCCGAGCATGATCGCCTTCATGCCGCTGCCACAGACGCGGTTGATGGTCGTGGCGCTGGTCGTATCGGCGAGGCCGCCCATGAGCAGCGCCTGGCGCGCCGGCGCCTGCCCGACCCCGGCTTGCAGCACCTGGCCCATGAGCACCTCGTCAACGGCGTCGTTGGCGATGCCGGCGCGCTCGACCGCGGCCCGGATCGCGATGCCGCCCAGCGTCGTTGCCGGGACGTCCGCGAGAGAGCCGCCGAACTTGCCGATGGGCGTACGCGCCGCCGAGACAATGAAAACCTGGCCGTTGGGGCCGCTAGGGCTGGTGTCACTCACGGGCACGATTCTAGACTCCGCGCGTGGCCAGACTTCAGCGACGCAATTTCGACGAAACCCAGGACGTGCGGACAACGGGGCGGGGCAAGGTGGATGTGGTCGAGCTCGACGATCGCGTGGTGGCGCGCATCACCTGGGAGCCGGGCTGGCGCTGGTCGGTCGATGTCAAGCCGATCGTCGGCACCGACTATTGCCAGTCGCATCACGTCGCCTATGCGATCAGTGGCCACGGCCACATTGAGATGAGCGACGGCATAGGCATGGACATTGGTCCCGGTGAGGTCTACGAGATCCCGCCGGGCCACGATGCCTGGGTCGTGGGCGACGAGCCTTTCGTATCCGTCGACTTCGAGGCCCTGCGCGCGTTTGCGAAGGCGGATCCAACCCAGACGCGGCGCACCCTGGCGACGGTGTTAATGACGGACATCGTCGACTCGACCGCCAGAGCGGTGGCGCTTGGGCCGGCAGCCTGGCAGGACATCATTGCGCGCCACAACCGGATCGCCGAGCGGGTCATGGACCGCCACGAGGGACGACTGGTCAAGACCACCGGTGACGGGGTGATAGGCCTGTTCGACAGCGCCGAGCGCGCGGTGCGCGCCGCGCTTGCGATCT
>DAIERN010000204.1 GCA_027346765.1 Chloroflexota bacterium
TGACGAGCCCGAGCAGGAGCGCGAGCCACGGGACGCCCGCCCCCAGCCGCCCCGGGTCGATGAGCGTCCCGATCGTCACGAAGAACAGGACCGCGAAGAGGTCACGGAACGGGACCAGCCGGCGTCGTGCCTCGGCGGTGTCCAGTCCTTCGCTGATCGCCAGGCCGGCGACGAACGCGGCCAGGGCAAGCGGCACGCCGAACACGAAGTCGCCCAGGGCAGCGACGGACAGCGCGGCCGCGACCGACACGATCAGGAACAGGTCGGACTCGCCGCGCAACTGCTTCAGCACGCGCGGCAGGAGCCACGCCACGGCAACCGCAACGACCACGTACGCCGCGAACGCCAACAGCGCCATCGCCGGATCACGGTCGTTGATCCCGATCACGCCCAGCAGCACGACCGAAACCACCACCACGACGATGTCCTGGACAACGCTCCAGCCGAGCATCGCGTGCTCTGTTGGCCGGTCGGTCGTGCGCCGCTTGCTGCGAGTGATGTTGACGATCACGACGCTCGACGACGAGCACACGCCCAGCCCGACCAAGCCTGCCGCAGCCGGCGACAGGCCGGCCCACATCAGCGCCGCCACCGACACGATCAGCGTGATCGCCACCTGCACGGGCGCCGCCAGCAGCAGCGCACGGTGCTCGTTGCGCAGCCGATCGACGTCGATCTCGATCCCCACCTCGAACAGCAGCAACGCCACGCCTACATCGGCGAGCAGGTGGATCTGATCGCGATCGGCGACGTAGCCCGGGGTGAGCGGCGAGACCACCAGGCCCACGGCGAGATAGCCGACGACGGCGGGCAGGCCAACTTTGCGCGCGAGCCAGCCACCGGCGGCGGCGCCCAGCAGCACCAGACCGATGTCGAGGATGAGCGGGGCCGTCACCGGCGGAGGTTAAGGGCCTCAGCTGCCAGTCGGCAAACCGCCAACGGCTGGCTGCCGTAGCAATTGGTAGCGACAGCGAAGTGACGCTTGGCCCTCACGGAAGGACCAACGGCCCATCCGAAACAACTACCTGAAACGTGAGCCTACGGACATGACACGACACCCACTCGAGTTCCGCTGCGAGCTGTGCCGGCGGCGCGTTGACGACGATCAGCGCGCACGCGCCCGGCGCAGCTGGGAGCCACTGATCATCTGCGACACGTGCCTGCTTCACGCAGGTTCGATCGACGACCGGCGCGAGTCGGCAATGGCGGCTGCGGCCGCCAACTAGATCTCGCCGACGCGGGAGGCGAGCGGCTCGGGCAACGCCAGCGAGCCGTCGTGGCGCTGGTAGGTCTCCAACAGCGCCGCGAACGTCCGGGGAAAGCCCAGGCTCGAGCCGTTGAGCGTGTGCAGGATCTCCGGCTTGGCGCCCGGCTCCGGCCGGTAGCGAATGTTCATCCGCCGCGCCTGGAAGTCGCGGAAATTCGACACGCTCGATACCTCCAGCCACTCCTGCACACCTGGCGCCCAAACCTCGAGGTCATAGGTCTTGGCCTGGGTGAAACCCATGTCACCAGTCGACAGCAGCCGCACCCGATAAGGCAGGCCGAGCAGCTGCAGCGCGGCTTCTGCGCTGCCGACCATGCGCTCCAGCTCGCCGGCTGATTCTGTTGGCTTGGTGAACGCGACCATCTCGACCTTGTCGAACTGGTGCACGCGCAGGATGCCGCGCGTCTGCTTGCCCGCCGCGCCCGCCTCGCGTCGGAAAGACGGCGAGTACGCGACGTACCTGATTGGCAGGCGGTCAGCGTCGATGATCTCGTCGCGGTGGATGTTCGTGACGGGAACTTCAGCCGTCGGCACGAGGTAGAGATCGTCGCGGGTCACGACGTACATCTGCTCTTCCTTGTCCGGGATCTGGCCGGTGCCGCGCGCCGAGTCCTGGTTGACCACTGCCGGCGGCCAGATCTCAGTCATGCCGCCCTGCGTCGTCTGCAGCTCGAGCATCAGGTTGATCAACGCTCGCTCGAGGCGGGCGCCGGCGCCGCGATAGATGGGGAAGCCGCTGCCGGTCACCTTGGCGCCGGCGGCAAGGTCCAGCATGCCCAGGCGCTCGCCCACCTCCCAGTGCGGCTTGCGCTCCCAGCCACCGGCGTCGTGCGC
>DAIERN010000205.1 GCA_027346765.1 Chloroflexota bacterium
CGACGACGAAGCGCGCCGCCGGGGTCGGCCGGACGAGCTCGGCGAGCGTCCGCCAGTGGACGCCCGTGAACGGCATGTCGAACCGCGACCAGCGGGTGACGCAGTGGATGTCCGTGTGGAGCGACTTGCGCGGCATGGCCTTGAACTCAGCCCAGCTGAATTCGAACGGGTTCTCGACCTCGCCCCAGACCTTGAAGTCCCACGTCTTGAGATCGACCCGCGGCACGGAGCCGTAGTGCAGCACCGGCCACTTCTCGGTGAAGTACTGGCCGGGCGGGATGCGCTTCTTCTGCTCGTCGCTGACGCGCGGTCCGCGGCCCAGAAAGCTGGTCATGGCCGGAGAGTCTAGGGCGCGATGTGAGTCACGTTCACGAAATTGGCCGATTGAGGCCACCGACCCGCCGCGGTAGCCACTCCACTGGCTGCCTGAACGCAATTGGCACCCTGGAGAAGCCGATCCAACCGCCTCGCGGCCGCACCAGATGCCGACCTACGTCCCCTTGGATCCTGAAAGCGCTGATTCTGTGAATGTCGCTCACAACCGGGCGTTTCAGGCGTCGGCGAGCAGCTGCTCGAGCCGGCGGCCGATGAACCGCGCCGCCTCACTGCTCTTGCCGCCCAGCTTCTGGCCTTCGTCCTGCTCGAGGGCAACGGCGAGATCCGCCAGGACGCCGTCGATCTCCGGGTTGCGCGTCAGGGCGCCTTGAGCGAACGCCCGCTCGAGCCGCGCTACTGCGTCGCGCGCGTTGTCCACCGCGTGGCCCTTGCGCTCGAAGATCTCGTGGATCTCCAGCCGCGCCGCAGCGGCCTCGGGCGACGTGCTCCTCATCGGCTCGCGACGACCTCGTCCAGCAGCGCACGGTCCGCGTCACCGGCGGCCGCGTCGGTCCCGTACTGAGCGGCCACCCACTCGTCGGCCAGGATGCCCATCTGGACCTCGTCGAAATAGGTGCCCTGGCGCTGGATTGCTTCGCGCAGCCGGCCTTCGACCCGGAACCCGGCCTTCTCATACGCCCGGATGGCGCGCGTGTTGTAGGAAAACACTGAAAGCCCCACGCGGTGAAGGCCCAGCCGATCAAACGCGTGATGCAGCATCAGCTGCGTCGCCTCTGTCCCCAGGCCGCGACCCCACGCGTCGCGCTCCCCGATCGTGATGTGAAACATGACGCTGCCGTTGTCGCCGTCGAGCGCTGAGAACGTCGTGAAACCGATCAGCCGCTTCGACGGCAGCTCGACGATCGAGTAGGCCAGCGCGTCGGGCGCGAGCATGCGCACCTGGAAGAACCGCTCGATCTCGGGCTGGCTCATCTGGCGCGTCTGATAGCGCGTGAGTTGGGCGATCTCAGGGTCGCGATACCACGCGACGACGCTCGGCAGATCCGTCTGAACCGGCCGGCGCAGCGCCACGCGGAGACCCGTGATCTGCGGCGGCTGCCACAGGTCCCGATCCGATTGCGCCGTGCTCACCTGCTGGCCCACGGGCGCGATGGTAGACCACGGCTACCATCTGTCGACCATGCGCCGCTGGAGCGAGGTCTGTGCACGAATCGCGGCCACGACGCGTACTTCTGAGAAGGTCGCCACCCTGGCCGACTACCTCCGTTCCCTCACGCCGGAGGAGCTGCCGATCGCGGTCACCTACATGACCGGCCGACCGTTTCCGGAGCGCGACCCGCGCACCACCGGCATCGGTTGGGCGGCCATTGCCGCTGCCGCGGAATCACTGGTCGACGCGCCGCCGGGCGCCCTGGGCGCGAGCTACAACCTGTCGTCCGACCTGGGCCAGGCAGTCGGCGACCTTCTGGCCCAGTTCAACCATGAGCCCAACGGAACGCCACCCACGCTCCCTGATGCTGATGCCGCGTTCTCCGCCATCGCCGCGGCCAAGGGTCAGGCCAAGACAAAGCCATTGCGGGAGCTGCTCGAGCGGTGCGATCCGCAGACGGCCAAGTCGGTCGTGAAGGTGCTCAGCGGTGACCTTCGCATCGGGCTGCGTGAGGGTCATCTGGAAGCGGCCATCGCCGCGTGGCGGGCGGCGGGCCACGATTATCGCGGCGTCGCCTGACGATCAGCCGTATTTGAATTGCGCGCGCCAGCCGT
>DAIERN010000206.1 GCA_027346765.1 Chloroflexota bacterium
GCTGAGGCGCGGCGGACGGGGTAGGCGCGGCGGTTGGGGCAGCGACCCTAGTAGCGCGGCACCGACGGGTCGATCCGGGCCGCCCACGCGTCCACGCCGCCGTCGAGCACCTGCAGGCGGCCGAAGCCGGCGCGGCGGTGAGGCAGGTGATGACGCTGATGAGCAGGCAGGCGATCGCCAGCGCCGACCACGGCGCGCGCCGATCATCAGCGCGGTTCGAAGGCCGACCGACCCTGACGGCACCCGCTCCCACGGCTGGAGCGTTCGTCACGACGGGTGTCCCTATCTGCGGTTATGCCGGGCATCCTAGCGCCGACGGCGATCCGGATTCGGGCCGATTCGACAGGTAGGTACTAGGCCATCAAGCGGATCGGGCTGTCACACTCGGTGCTCGAGGAGCCGACTCCTACGAGCAGCCCGGCGTCCGGATCGTGCCCGATGCGATCATGGAACCACCGTTCCAGATCTTGCCGACCATCACGATGCGGTGCTTGCCGCTGTGGCCCGGCTTGAACCATGCGGTGCGTACGAAGTTCGCCTGGCCCGACGTGCTGATCGACTTGGAGTACGTCCCGAAGTTGAACTCGTTGTGCCAGCCGCCGTTGTGATAGCCCTGGCCGGTCAGCTTCATCGTGAGCTTCGAGGCGTAGAAGCCGGCGTACTTGTGCACCTTGAACGTCGCATTGACGGTGTTGATACCCGAGCAATAGAAATTGGAGTAGCTGACCTGGCCATAGCTCGTCGCGGTCGTCGTCGCCGGCAGCATCAGTGCCATCGCCAACACCAGCGGCGTCCAAATCAATGCCAGTCGCTTGCGCATCGCAACCTCTCCCTCGTTACGGCGTGATGAGCGGATCGTCGCATCCCCAATTGCTGTGCGCAATCTGTGAAATTGGCGATGACGAACAAGCTGGCACGCAGCTTGGCAACGATGCGCCCATGACGAGCACGGACGACCTGGCCGGCGCACTCTTCGGGCTGGATTCGGGCGGGCTGGCGACCCGGGCGATGACCGCGCGGATCACGCGCGCGGTGGTCGAGTGGGCCGCGGCACATGGTTGGTCAACGCGGACGGAGGCGCGCGTCGGCGTGGGCGATCAGGCGCGCCTGGGCTTCGTGGACGTCATCGTGCTGCGCCAGCCCGCATTGCCTGACCTGGCGATCGAGATCGATAGCACGGATAAGCCGTGGTCGGTGGACAAGCTGCGCCACGCCGCAGCGGCAGGCATGCACCCCATCTGGGTCCGGTGGGGCGACGACGACTGGGCGGGCGCCTTCGAGGATGTGGATGTGATCCAGCTCCCGCTGCCACGGCGGGTCGCGGCGCGCACCGTTGCGGCCGTGCAGATCGAGCTCTGGCGCTCAGCCCGGTAGTGCCGCCCCAAAGATGTGTGCCGCGTTCGCGCCCATGACGCCGCTCACGGTCTGGGTATCGAGGCCGGACGCGAGCAGCGCGTCGGCGAGCGCGGGCAAGCCCTCCACGTTGATTAGCATCTTCAGCGCGCCATCCATGTCCGAGCCGATGGCCACGTGGCTCGCACCCGCGGCATCCATCGCGCCGCGAAACGTGCGCACTGCCGCGGCCATCGTCGCGCCACCCAGCAGCTGGGTTGACAGACAGATGCCCACGAGCCCGCCGGCCGCGCCGATCTGCGTGGCGAGTGACGCGGTTAAGTTGCGCGTGGCCGGGCTGAAGCGGCGCCAGCGCGAGCGGCCACCGGCAAAATCGGTCAGCCCGGCGTGGCTCAGCACGAATGGGCGCCGCAACAGGGGTAGCGCGGCCTCGATGCCGCGCCGCGACATGTGGGCCAGGTCGACCATGATCGACTGCGCCTCCAACTCGCCGATCGCCTCGATCACGGAGGGCCCGTCGTACCACGGCATCGCCGGCGAGCGCTGCACCACGTTGTCGCCGTCCCTGGCCGCCACCGGGATGACCGCCGCGGCCTGCAGGCCGAGCGTGCGCAGCTCCTCGACGGCGGTGCGCTCGAGCGCCCGGAACGCGTCCTCGCGCCGGCCCAGCGTGTCCATCTTGTTCACCGCGACGATGACGTTGCGGATCCCGA
>DAIERN010000207.1 GCA_027346765.1 Chloroflexota bacterium
CGGGCAGCGCCTCGGCCAAGTGATGTGCCAACTTCAGCGCCGTCAGCGGCGTCTGCTCGGACGGCTTGAGCACCACGGTGTTGCCGGCGGCGAGGGCGGGCGCCAGCTTCCACGCCGCCATCATGAGCGGGTAGTTCCACGGCGCCACCGAGCCCACCGGCTCGCGGCGGACCATGCTCGTCCAGCCCTTGGCGTACTCGCCGGTCGCCTTGCCCTCGACGACGCGCGCCGCACCCGCGAAGAAGCGCAGGTTGTCGACCGAAAAATCGATGTCGAAATCGGCGACGCCCTTGGGCTTGCCGACGTTGGCCGACTCGAGCGCCGACAGCTCCGCCTTGGCCGACTCGATCCTCGCCGCCCAGTCCCACAGCATCTTGCTGCGCTCACCAGGAGTCGTCTGCGACCAGTCCTCGAACGCGGCTTTGGCGGCCGCGACGGCCTTATCGACGTCTGCCTCGTTGCCCTTGGGGATCTGCCCGATGACCTCTTCGGTCGCGGGGTTGATGACATCGGTCGTCTCACCGGTGGACGAGTCGGCCCACTCGCCGTTGATGAACATGCGCTTTGGCGCCGCGGTAACGGTCATGACGGTGACCCCTCGCTGTCGGCTGTGCTGAGCGGCTCATATCGTATCCGCGCGCCGACCATATCTACCTCTTGAGTCCGGTCGGAGACTCGCAAATGGCGGTGAACGGGCGGATGCGCACCTGATAAGGGGCTGCGGCCACAGTGTTCGGTGTGCCGTACCAGGGACCGCGTTCGGACTGGCTCATCGAGAAGGAACTGCGCGCAAAGGGCCCGCTCGATCCGTGGTGGCGCGAGAAGGCGCGCTATGGCCAATGGCCGCTGCCGGACCTCGTGCTCTTCGGCGCGCGAATGCGGCTGGGCCGCCACCAGCTGGGCATCAGCCAGCGTCGCCTGGCCGACCTCGCCGGCGTCAGCCAGAGCCTGATCTCGCGCTTGGAGCGAGGCATCGTGCCCGGCATCCACCTGATCCACCTGGTCGCGATCGGCATGGCCTTCGTGACCATCTCGGGCAACATCATGTCCTTCGCGCTGTCCGCGACGATGGCGGCCTGCGCGCAGACCTTCCTCCTGGCCAGCGG
>DAIERN010000208.1 GCA_027346765.1 Chloroflexota bacterium
AGCCGTGCAAGATGGGGTTTGAGCCAGAGCGGATCCGGGTCGCGCACGTCGGGCCAGCCCGCGGCCAAGAGCTCGGCCCAGCCGATCGGCCAGCTCGCCGCCGAACAGCTGCGCGAAGAACGAGCCCGCGCCCAGGATCGAGACGAGCAGCGCGGCGTTGGCCGGCGGCAGCCCGAGGCGCGTCGTGAGGTAGAGCATCAGGAAGGGCACGACGAAGCCGCCCAGCCGGTTCACGATCGTGCCGGCCCACAGGTACCAGAATGCCGCGGGCATGTCGCGGCCCACCGTGGCGATGCGGGAGCGCAGCGGATTGATCAGGCCGCGGACGATAGCGCGTTCGCCGCTACCGATCCGTCACCCAAGGACAACCAGCGCGCCGCTGATTCCGGCTCCGGCCAAACTTAGGCTGCGGGCATGAGCGATTACTCGGTGAGCCAGTTCTCCACGCGTGACTCGGCCGGACCGGTCACGTGTTCAGCATGCGGCTGCCGCCTCGAGGGCTTGACCGGCCTGCTCGATGGCGCGTATCGCCACTTCCCGTCGATGAAGCCCGGCCAGGACGCGCGCGGCTGCCGGCCGGCGTGCGTCGACGCCCTGCACGACCACGAAGGCCGCGCGCTTGCTGAGGCGGCCGCGGCCTAACGGGCTCACTCGTGGCGGCGCCGGGGGAGCCGCCGGGACTTTCGGGATCATGTTTCCCGTTTCACCGTCAAGAATTCTGTCAAATCGTTCCAGAGGGGCTAACGGCCACATCCCACAGCACACGTGTGACCTTTTTTCGACTCGTCGCCGACGAGACCGGAAACAGCATCCGCGCCTGAGCGCCACGACTAGGGCAACCCAACCATCTGGTCAGATGTGATTCAGCCTACTGCGACGATGGTGGGGATACCAGTGGCCTGGTTGACCTCAGTCCACGAATGGACATCGGCCGGACTGTCCTTCAGGCTAACGTCGATCCTTACTAGCCAGACAGGTTGCCC
>DAIERN010000209.1 GCA_027346765.1 Chloroflexota bacterium
CGAGCCGCGCGGTCATGGCATTGAAGACTTCGGTCAACCGGTCCAATTCGTCGCCGTTGCCGGTGCGGGCCAAGGGTTCTCCGAGGTTGCGGTCGTTGATCCGTTCCGCCGCCGCGGTGAGCGTGGCCACGGGGGCGAGCGCCCGGCGCATGAGCCACCAGCCGCCGCCCAGGGCGAGCAACGCTGCCGGCACGCCGCACCACAGAACGATGCGGAAGACTTCGCCAAAATCCCCTTCGTCCGGACCTTCGTCCTTGCCGGCGTCGCCCTCGCGGAGCGCTTGCCGGCGGGGTTCGGCCACAAATTCGTTGTAGGACAATGCGCCCATGGCCAGCAGCGAGACAAACATGATGGCGGCGTACCAGGCCGTGAGCCGTGCGCGGATCGTCATGGCGCTTCCTTCAGCACGTAGCCGACGCCGCGCACGGTGTGGAGCAATTTGGGCTCGAACCCGGCGTCAATCTTGTCGCGCAGCCGCCGCACGTAAACGTCCACCAGATTGGTGCCGGGATCGAAGTCGTAGTCCCAGACCTTCTCCAGGATCGCCATCCGTCCGCAAATGCGCCCGGCCGAGCGCAGGAGAAACTCCAGCAGCCGGTACTCGCGCGCGGTCAATTCCACCGCCGCGCCGCCGCGCTGCGCCTGGCGGGGACGTGACGTCGGCCACAACCCAGTCGTTGGTAGTCCGGTCGAGAGTGCCGGCGCCGTGACCGAGGTGGCGTTCCCGGTGCTCAACCAGAGCGACCCCGACGCCGAGGGAGTGGTCTCCACATGGTTCGCCGACGAGGGTGACTCGGTAACCGCCGGCCAGCTCGTCGCCGAGGTCCAAGTCGACAAGGTTTCCGCCGAGGTC
>DAIERN010000020.1 GCA_027346765.1 Chloroflexota bacterium
CGGCATGTGGCGGCCCATTCCCAACCAGTTCGACGACTACATCGCGGTGCCCAAGGCGAACGGCTACCAGTCGCTCCATACCGCGGTCATCGCGCTCGATGGTAAGCCGCTCGAGGTCCAGATCCGCACTCACGCGATGCACCAGGTGAGCGAGATGGGCATCGCCGCCCACTGGCGCTACAAGGAAGGCGGCAAGGCCGACCGCGATTACGACGCCAAGCTGGCCTGGGTGCGCCAGCTGATGGACTGGCAGCGCGACGTGTCCGACGCGACCGAGTTCGTCGAAGGCCTCAAGGTCGACCTGTTCCAGGACCAGGTCTTCGTGTTCACGCCGCGCGGCGACGTCAAGGATCTCCCCGCCGGGTCCACGCCACTGGACTTCGCGTATCGCATCCATACCGACGTGGGCCACTCGACGATCGGCGCCAAGGTCAACAACCGCCTGGTGCCGCTCGACTACAAGCTGAACAACGGCGACATCGTCGAGATCGTCACCACCAAGGCGGCGCGCGGGCCGTCGCGCGACTGGATGGACAAGGTCGTCACTGGCCACGCCAAGGACAAGATCCGCCAGTGGTTCAAGCGCCAGGAGCGTGAGGTCAACATCGTCCACGGCCGCGAGGCGCTGGAACGCGAGCTGCGCCGTCTGGCGCGCTCGTCGCTTGAGAAGCTCGGCCCGGAGCGCATCGCGGAGATGGCCGACCTGTACAAGTTGGCCAGCGTTGACGACTTCTTCGCGGCGATCGGCTACGGGGCGGTCTCAGCGCAGCAGGTCGTAGCGCGGCTCGAGGTCGTCGATGACGCCAACGAACAGGTGCTGCCGCAGGTGGCGCCACCAACCGCTGCGCGGACGGACGGCGTCCGCGTCAAGGGTGTGGGCGACCTGATGATTCGCTTTGCCAAGTGCTGCCATCCCATCCCGGGCGACCCCATCGTGGGCTACATCACCCGCGGCCGCGGCGTGACTGTCCACCAGACGACCTGCCCGACGGTGGTCAACGAGAAGGAGCTGGGCCGGCTGATCGACGTCGAGTGGGAGGCCAACGCCCAGCAGACATACCCGATCGCGATCCGCGTCGACGCCTACGACCGGCAGGGCCTGCTCAACGAGATCACCAACGTCGTCGCCGAGAACAAGGTCAACATCATCGCCGCCCACGTGAAGGTCAATCCCGACCACACCGCAACCATCCAGGCGACGCTCCAGGTCGCGTCGGTGGCGCAGCTGGCGCGCGTCCTGTCGCGCATCGAGCAGCTCAAGGACGTCCACGCGGTCCAGCGCGAGCTGAGCTAGGCGGCGCAGCACACTCGGCGTTTGCACCAAATGGACGTATTTCGTCCAGCGCTGCGCGTGTGGCAGCCCAACTTGTGTCAGCTGGACGCCGCCGCGCCCGTTGACTCAAGAAACGGCCGTTCAATCGCCATGCTCCGGAAACGCTGGACCTATTCCGTCCATCTGACACAAGAGCACGTCAATCGGGATCGGCGCCCTCCCGCGTGACTGCAGCCGCGGCGGCGGCGCGCGCCTCCACCTCGAAGCGGTTGTCGCGGTAACGGTCGCCGCCGGCCGCCGCCGCGCGGCGTGACTCGGCAAGGTAGCGCGGGATGAAGCGCAGGCCGTTGGCGCGCCACTGGCGGACGTGGGTCAGCTCGTGGGCCAGCTCAGCCTCGTCGAGCGGACGCCAGGCGAAGATCCAGCGCCCGATCGTGATGGCCAGCCAGCTGGGCATGATCAGTCGGGCACCCAGCCGGCGCAGGAAGGGCCAGACGAAGAGCCGGTAGCCCTCCGAAGAGTGGGTCACGCTCGCTAACCTAACGCCATGCCCAAGTTTCAGGCGCCGCGCGGCACCCGTGACCTGCTGCCCGCGCAGATGGCGGTGTTCCGGCGGCTCGAGGACAACGGCCGCCGCCTCGCCGCGCTCTATGGCTACCAGCCCATCGAGACGCCCATCTTCGAGGACAGCGCGGTCTTCGAGCGCGGCATCGGCGAGGTCACGGACGTCGTCGAAAAAGAGCTGTTCCGCGTCCGCACCCCGGGCGGCGACAAGGATCCGTGGGCGCTCCGTCCGGAGCCGACCGCAGGCATCTGCCGCGCCTACGTCGAGCACGGCATGCACACCCTGCCCCAGCCGGTGAAGTTCACGATGTGGGGGCCCATGTTCCGCTACGACCGGCCCCAGGCCGGCCGCTACCGCCAGTTCTGGCAGTGGGACGTGGAGGCGATCGGCGACGCCGGACCGGCGATCGACGCCGAGATCATCGAGCTGGCTCACCGCTTCCTGCGCGAGGCGGGCATCGACACGGTCGAGCTGCACCTGAACTCGATCGGCGATCCCAACTGCCGGCCGCGCTACATCGCGGCACTCGTGGAGTACATGACCAAATTCAGCGCTGAGCTGCCTGAGCTCGAGCGCAATCGGCTGGCGAAGAACCCATTGCGCGTCCTCGACACGAAGAACGAACGAACGCTCGCTCTGCTGGCCGACGCACCGCGTATGGCCGACTACCTGTGCGATGCCTGCCGCGCCCACTGGGACGGCCTGCTGAGCCACCTCGCGGCGCTGGGCATTCCGGTCATGCCGGCGCCATTGTTGGTGCGCGGCCTCGATTACTACACGCGCACCGCGTTCGAGTTCTACGAGCGCGGCGCCCACGGCCAGCAGTCAGCCCTGGGTGGCGGCGGGCGGTACGACGGGCTGGTCGAGCTTTTTGGCGCGAAACCGACGCCGGGCGTTGGCTTTGGGCTGGGCATCGACCGCATCGCCGCGGTCGCCGCGGTCGCCGCGCGCCAGGCTGGCGAGGCCGCGCATCCGGTTGCGGTGGTTGTTGGCGCAGATCCCGCGGCCACCGCGCTGCGGCTCAAGCTCGCGACCGACCTGCGCGCCGCGGGCATCGCTGCGTCAGCCGACCTGGCGTCGCGCAAGCTGGGGCGGCAGCTCGAAGGCGCGGCGCGCGATGGCGCGCACTTTGCGATCGTCGTTGGTGACGAGCTCGACGCGGGCCAGGTGCAGCTGCGCGACCTGGAAGCGGGCACCCAGCGGGTGGTCAACGTCGCCGACCTGGTCCGCGAGCTCGAACGCGCCCACGGCAGTCATCGTCACGGCTAGGTAGCATCCGCGCATGTCTCCCGATGGGTCCGGCCTTGGTACCGCCTACCGCACGCACACCTGCGGCGCGCTGCGGGCGAGCGACGTGGGATCAGAGGTGTCGCTGGCCGGCTGGGTCAACCGCCGGCGCGACATGGGCCAGCTGATCTTCATCGACCTGCGCGACCGCCACGGGATGACCCAGGTGGTGATCGATGCCAAGGACGCGCCTGACGCGCAGAAGACGGCACTCGACGTGCGCAACGAGTTCGTGTTGCGCGTCAAGGGCAAGGTCACGCAGCGGCTGGCCGGCACGGAGAACAAGAAGCTCGCCACGGGTGAGATCGAGGTGCGTGCGACGTCGCTGGAGGTGCTGTCCGCCGCGAAGACGCCGCCCTTCCCGATCAACGAGGCGGAGGAGACCGACGAATCGCTGCGCCTCCGGTACCGCTACCTGGACCTGCGGCGCGAAGGTATCAACCACCGCATGGTGCTGCGCTCGCGGCTGCTGAAGACGCTGAGCGAGATCCACCACCGCGAGGGCTTCGTCGAGGTCGAGACGCCCATCCTCATCAAGTCGACGCCGGAAGGCGCGCGCGACTTCATCGTCCCGTCGCGCGTCCAGCCGGGCAACATCTATGCGCTGCCCCAATCACCGCAGCAGCTCAAGCAGCTGCTGATGGTCGCCGGCTTCGACCGCTACTACCAGATCGCGCACTGCATGCGCGACGAGGACTCGCGCGCCGACCGTGGCCCGGAGTTCACGCAGCTCGACATCGAGATGAGCTTCGTCACCCAGGAAGACGTGATGCAGTTCGTCGAGCGCGCCGTGACCGAGGCGACACAGGCGGTCGTGCCTGAGCGGCGCATCCGCCAGACGCCTTTCCCGCGCTTCTCGTACCGCGAGGCGATCGACCGCTTCGGCTCGGACAAACCGGACATCCGTTATGAGATGGAGCTCAAGGACCTGGGCGAGGTAGTCCAGGGCAGCGGCTTCAGCGTGTTCGATTCAGTCCTGGCGAGCGGCGGGCGCGTCTTCGGGTTTGCCGCGCCGGGCATGAGTGGCGCCTCTCGATCGCAGATCGACGAGCTCACGTCCGTCGCCAAGAAGGCTGGCGCCAAGGGGCTGGTCCACCTGTCGGTCGGGTCGGACGGATCGGTCTCATCGCCCGTGCTGAAATTCCTGGGGGAGGGGCGCGCGGAGCAGATCGTCGCCGCCGCGGGAGCTGCGCCGGGGGATCTCGTGCTGGTCGTCGCCGACGCGGACATCGACTGCCAGGAGGCGCTCGGCGACGTGCGCATCGAGGTCGCCGCGCGGCTGGGCCTGGTCAAGGACACCAACGAGCTGTCGTACGTCTGGATCTACGGCTTCCCCATGTACAAATGGGACGCTGACAACAACCGCTGGGACGCGACTCATAACCCGTTCAGCGGCGTCGATCCGGAGGACGAGGTGCTCCTGACGACCGACTCGGGCGATCTGCTGAAGTCTTCACCCACCGACCCGGCCGGGCGGGCCCGAGCGCTCCAGCATGACCTGGCCCTCAACGGCTGGGAGCTGGGCGGCGGCAGCGTGCGCATCCACAAGCACGACCTGCTCGAGAAGTCATTCCTGCTCCAGGGTCATTCGATCGAGGCGCAGGCCGCCAAGTTCGGCGCGGTCCTGGACGCCTTCGAGTACGGCGCGCCGCCGCACGGCGGCATCGCCCTGGGCATCGACCGCTGGATCGCGCTGCTGACGAATCAGTCGAACATCCGCGAAGTCCAGGCGTTCCCCAAGACCGGCACCGGCGCCGATCTGATGCTGGGCGCGCCGTCGCCGGTCGAACCCGCCCAACTCGCCGAGCTTGGCTTAGCCCTCGCCCCAAAGCCGGCGCCCAAGGCGGGCTAGTCTCCCGGTTCTCCGGCTGCGCGCCCGCCTGTTGCGTCAAATGGACGTAATAGGTCCACGAGTTCGAGACCGAGTGCCAGATCTGCGTCACCTGGCTCCATTCCGTCCAGCTGACACAGTTTCCGGGCGTCAGGCGCGACCGCTGGATCTATCTCGTCCATCTGACACAAACCAGATCCCGCGGATGGGTTTCGACGGGTCGCGCAGCCAAGCTCTGATTTCCCGGGCACGTGCTGGATACAGGCGACCCATCGTGTTTGGGTGCGCAGCGATCACGCGCTGGATAGTGCTGTCACGCGGCAGGATGAGGATTCTGGCCACGACTTTGGGCCGCCAGCCCAGACGCTTGAGGGCGATCGCGGGCGCCAGCCGTTCTTTCACGTCAAGAACGCGGTTCGTTTCCTCGAGCGAGCCAAGCACGCTCTTGACTTCGCAGACCGCGACGGCGAGGGCGGCGCGGTTGGCTCCGAGAATGTCGATGGAGCCGCGCTCGCCGTATTCGGCGAAGGAAACCTCCATGTGCGTCTCCCATTGGGGCCTTGGAAAGTAGCCCGCGCTGAGCTCGGCGATCGCCGCGTGCCGCTCGTCGAGCAAGCGATCTGCGGCGGCGCCTTTCCACCAGGGTACGAGCCGTGCTCGCCCGTCCAGAGCCTCGAGCATGGAGCGAATTCGCCCAAGCCTGACCCCGGATCCGTGCCCCGCCTCGACGGCCTTCACGTCGACCAGCGGAACGTGCGCCGATGACGCGAGCTGAACCTGGGTCATGCCGGCGTCATGGCGGATCAGGCGGACGAGCCGGCCAAGTCGGGCGTCATCCTCGTTCACGGCGAGGAGTCTGGTGAGCGCGGCTTATCGGCGGCTTATGTCGCGCGCTCTCTGCGGGCTACTCGCCTTCGTCGGAAGCTTGGGCGTAGGGGGCCAGGGCCGGGCCTTCCAGGGGCGCGTCGTCGGGCATTTCGGCCGCGGCAGCGCCCCATTCAGGCGGCATGCCGGCGCCGGGCTCGGCCGGGCCCTGGTACGGCGGCAGCTGGTCGAACGGCGTGGCGATGTCGTGGTTCACGCCGGGATCGCCCATGTCGATCGACTCGACCCTGATGCCCGCCGCCGCCATCGCCGCCAGGATCTCGTGCGGCATCAGCTTGGCCGCCTGCGAGCGCAGCACGGACAGCGCGGACATGGGCACCAGGGTTGGCCAGCCGTCCTCATCGCCGTAGCGCGGCCGCAGGATCGACTCGCGCCGCGCGCCGTGCGCCTCGATGAGCGTCGTCACCGTCTCCGCATCGGCCCAAACCATGCGGCCGGGCCAGATGAACGCGGCGTCCGTCTCGGTCACGGCAGCCGCGGCGACATCAAAGCCGCGCGCGATCTGGCCCACCGGGCCAACCTCCACCGGCGCGGGCTCGGCCAGGATCGCGGGCGAACCGGCCAGCGCCGCGGCCAGCGCGCCGGTTGGATCAAACGCGACAACCACGATGGGCGTCGCGCCGCCGGCCCACGCCGACTCGACGATTCGCCGCGCGGCGACCCGGCCGTGGGCATCCGCGAGCGGCCCCTCGGAGTGCGAGAACAGGATCACGGCAGCGACGGTCATTGAGGCGCGATCGTAGCCGTTGGCCGTTTCGTGGGACAATGACGGTTCCCTATGAGCTCTTCCGCGACAACGTCCGCCCCTGCCCGCGCCACAGGCTCTGCCGTGCGCGATGACCTGCGCAACCTCGCCATCGTCGCCCACGTCGATCACGGCAAAACCACGCTGGTCGACGCGATGCTCCGCCAGAGCGGCGTGTTCCACGAGTACGAGCACCTGGTCGAGCGCGTCATGGATTCGATGGATCTGGAGCGCGAGAAGGGCATCACGATCCTCGCCAAGCAGACCACCGTCGAGTACCACCCCACCAACGACCTCGAGCACCTCATCCGGCTGAACATCGTCGACACCCCCGGCCATGCCGACTTCGGCGGCGAGGTGGAGCGGACGCTGCTCATGGTCGATGCGATCCTGCTCCTCGTGGACGCGGCGGAGGGGCCGCTCCCCCAGACGCGCTACGTCCTGAGCAAGGCGCTCGCGCGCAGCCTGCCCACGGTGGTCGCGATCAACAAGATCGATCGCCAGGACGCGCGGCCCAAGGAAGTGCTCGACGCGATCTACGAGCTGTTCATCGACCTTGGCGCAGACGCCCACCAGCTCGACTTCCCGGTGCTGTACACGAACGCCAAGCTGGGCACGGCGACGCCCGACCTGGCCAAGCCGGGCACTAACCTGCGGCCGCTGTTCGATGCCTTGGTGGCGACCACCCCAGCACCGACCTTCGAGCCCGGTTTCCCGCTCCAGCTGCTCGTGACCAACCTGTCGGCCAACGACTATGTCGGCCGGATGGCCGTCGGCCGCATTTGGAACGGGTCGGTCAAGAAGGGCCAGCGCATTGCCGTCGTGAGAGCGGAGCCTGAGGCGCCTGACGGCACGATCGATCCCGAGCGGACGATCACCCTGGCCGGCACCGTCACCAGCCTCACCACCGCCAAGGGCATCGAGCGTGTTGATATCGACGAGGCCGGCCCCGGTGAGATCGTGGCCGTGGCGGGCATTCCCGACGTGACCATCGGTGACACGATCACCGATCCGGCCGATCCACGCCCGCTGGCCCGGCTGGAGGTGGACCAGCCGACGCTGAGCATGACCTTTGGCGTGAACACCTCGCCGCTGTCCGGCCGCGACGGCAAGTTCGTCACCAGCCGCCAGATCAAGGAGCGCCTCGAACGCGAGGTGCTTGGCAACGTCTCGATCGAGGTGCTGCCGACCGCGTCACCCGACACGTACGAAGTAAGGGGTCGAGGCGAGCTGCAGCTGGCCGTGTTGATCGAGCAGATGCGCCGGGAGGGCTTCGAGCTGCAGGTGTCGCGGCCGGAAGTGCTGTTGCGCGAAGTCGGCGGCGAGGTCCAGGAGCCGTACGAGCACATCACGGTCGATATCCCACCCGAGTTCATCGGCCCGGTCAGCCAGTCGCTCGCCGCGCGCCGCGCGACGCTCGAGCTGATGACGACCGATGCCGATGGCCGCACGCGCATGGAATTCCTCATCCCGACGCGTGGCCTGGTTGGCTACCGCGGCCAGCTGCTGACGGAGACGCGCGGCACCGCTCTGCTGCACCAGATCGGCGCCGGCTACGGTCCGTGGGCGGGCGAGGTGAGCCACCGGACGAGTGGCGTCCTGGTGAGCGATCGGTCGGGCGAGTCGAACGCCTATGGGCTCTTCAACCTCCAGGAGCGCTCACGGCTTTTGATCGATGCCGGCGTCGAGGTCTACGAGGGCATGATCATCGGCGAGAACTCCCGACCGAACGACATGGACGTCAACCCGACCAAGGAAAAGAAGCTGACCAACATCCGCACCCACTCGCACGATGAGATGCTGCGCCTCACCCCGCCGCCGCCGCTGACCCTCGAGTCCGCGATCGAATTCATCGCCGCCGATGAGCTGGTCGAGGTCACACCCAAGAACCTGCGCCTGCGCAAGCGGGCACTGAGCCAGCACGACCGCCGGCGCGAGGCAGGCCGGGCCTACGACGAGCGTCGCAGAGAAGAGCGTGCCACTGCATCTGGAGCCGACTGACGCGGCCTAATATGGCGCCCATGTCCGTGTACCTGGATCACGCTGCGACGACGCCGCTGCGGCGCGAGGTCCTCGACGCGATGATGCCGCTGCTCACGAGCGATTTCGGCAACCCGTCGAGCGTTCACGGGCACGGCCGCAAGGCCCGAGCGGCGCTCGACGAGGCTCATGAGCGGCTCGCCCGCGGGCTGAATGCGGAGCCGCGCGAGATCATCTTCACCGGCGGTGGCAGCGAGGCCATCAACCTCGCGATCAAGGGCGTCGCGTGGGCCGGCAAGGCGCGCGGCAACCGGCTCATCACCAGCGCGGTCGAGCATCACGCCGTGCTTCACTCAATGCGCCATCTCGAGAAGTTCGGCTTCGAGGTCGTGCAGGTGCCGGTGGACCGCTACGGGCGCGTGGACCCGGCCGACATCGAGCGGGCCATCACGGACCGCACGATCCTCGTCTCGGTCATGCTCGCCAACAACGAGGTCGGCACGATCCAGCCGCTGGGCGATCTCGTGCGCCGCGTGCGCGCTCACCGGGGAGTGGCGATCCACGTCGACGGCGTGCAGGCCGCGCCCTACCTCGCGATCGACGTCCAGGAGCTCGACGTCGATCTGCTGTCGATCGCCGCCCACAAGTTCGAGGGGCCCAAGGGCATGGGCGCGCTCTTCGTGCGCCACGGCACGATCTTGCTGCCGCAAATGCATGGCGGGTCGCAGGAGCGCTATCGCCGCGCCGGAACGGAGAACGTGGCGGGCGCGTACGGCATGGCCGTCGCGTACGACATGGCCCGCGCTGAGCAGCCTGAGGTCGCGCCCCGCCTGGCGGCGCTGCGCGACCGGTTGCGCGACGCCCTGCTGGCACTGCCCAATGTCGAGCTGACCGGCCATCCGCGCAAGCGCCTGCCCGGGCATCTGAGCGTCATCGCGCGCGACACGGACGGCGAGGCGCTGATCCTCAATCTCGATCTCGCGGGCATCGCCGCGTCCACCGGGTCGGCGTGCACGACGGGCTCGACCGAGCCGTCGCACGTGCTGACCGCCCTGGGCTATCCGGAGGAGGAGACGCGCGGCTCACTGCGGCTCACCCTGGGCCGCACGACGACAACAGAGGAAGTCGACCAGGCAGTGGCGATCGTCCCGGAGACCATCAGCCGGCTGCGCAGCGCGAGCGCCGCGCTGTCGCTCGACCCGCTGGGCGAACAGGTCGGTGCCTAGCCCACGCCGAGTCCTCGTCGCCATGTCTGGTGGGGTGGACTCTTCGGTTGCTGCGGCACTCCTGGCCGAATCGGGTGTCGAGACGGTCGGCGTGTGGATGCGCCTGCACGACGTCGCCGACTCGTACAGTGAGTTCAAGAAGAGTTGCTGCTCGCTCGACGCGGCCGACGACGCGCGCCGCGTGGCCGGCCAGCTGGGCATTCCGTTCTACGTCCTCAACCTGGAGCGCGAGTTCGGCGCAGGTGTCATGCAGCCGTTCCTGGACGCGTACCTCGATGGCCGCACGCCCAGTCCGTGCGTCGACTGCAACTCGTACGTGAAGTTCGGCGCGCTGCTTGGCAAGGCGCTGCGCCAGTTCGAATGCGACGCCGTTGCGACGGGCCACTACGCCCGAGTCGACGCCTTGGAGGATGCCGACGCCCCGGGCGGCCGACGCTACCGACTGCTGGCCGGTCTCGACGCAGACAAGGATCAGTCGTACTTCCTGTACGGACTGCGCCAGGACCAGTTGGCGCACACCATGTTCCCGCTGGGCGATCTGACCAAGCCACAGGTCCGCGACGTCGCCCGGCGTCACGGCCTGGTCACGGCGGAAAAGCCTGAGAGCCAGGAGATCTGTTTCGTGCCGGGCGGCGACTACCGCACGGCGTTGCGCGACCGCGCCGGCTGGAACGAGCAGCCGGGGGCGCTGATCGACCACGACGGCCGCACCCTGGGCGAGCACCGTGGAGCCGCGGCGTACACGATCGGCCAGCGCAGCGGCCTGGGCGTGGCCGTGGGCGAGCCCCGCTACGTGTCAGCCATCGATGCGGCGGCGAACGTCATAACCCTTGGCCGGCGCGAAGACCTCTACCGCGACGAGTTCCGCGTTGAGAAGGTGTCCTTCGTGGCCGGCGATCCGCCGGGCGACGAATTCGCGACAAGTGTCCGCATCCGCCACCGCGCGACCCCGGTGCCGGGCACGCTGCGCCTGGCCGGTAGCGGCGATTGGCATGTCGCGCTCGACACGCCGACCTGGGCGCCCGCGCCCGGGCAGGCCGCGGTCTTCTACAACGGCGACGAGGTCGTGGGCGGCGGCAGGATCGCCAGTGCCTGAGATCGGCCGTGCCTGAGATCGCGCCCGCGCCCGTCCTGTCGGTATTGGTCGGCCTGTTTCACACCGGGATCTACCTGCTCATCCGCGGCACTGCCGGTTTGCGCCTCGCGTTCGTGGGTCTGGGCGCGATCCTGGGGGCATATGCCGGGCAGGCGCTGGGGGCACGCCTGGGCGACCCGCTGGCAATCGGTGACTTTGGCCTCGTCTACGCCTCGCTGCTGGCCTGGGCAGGGATCCTGATCATCGTCGCGGCCAGCGCCGTGGCCGCGTCCCGCGCAGACAGATGACCAGCGCCGACGTCACCCTGATCCTCGCCATCGCCGGTGTGGTCGCGCTGGGCTTCGTGGCCCTCGCGGCGCTGATCGCGGCGATCTCGCTGTGGCGCGTCTCTGGCGACGTGCGCCGCGTGTCGCGCTCGGCGACCGAGGCACTGGCCATCGTCAACACCGAGCTGCCCGCGACGCTCAAGGAGCTGCGTCAGGCCAGCACCAACGTCAACCGCTTGTCGGGCGAGCTCCAACCGCGCGTCGAGCGAGTGGACGAGCTGCTCGAGGAGGCGAGTGGCAGCCTCCAGTCCTTGCGCGCCACCATCGAAGCAGCGGAGGACATCGTGCGTGGCCCGGCCGCGGCAATGGACCGCGCCAAGCGCACGGTCAGCGCGGTAGGGGCGGGGATCGCCGACGGCGCCGACCGCATCCGCCGCCAGGTACAGAGCCGCCGCTAGGCATACCCTCTGACGCAGGAGGGACCGTGCTCAATCCGCTGATCCAAGCCCGGCGCTGGCTCGCCCTGGCTACGGCAATGGTTGTGCTCGTCAGTTGCTCGTCCGTCGCTGACCTGGCAAACGCTGTCTCGGGCGGCTCGCCCGTTTCGCTGGATCGGGCAACGCTCGCGCCCGACGGCAAGTCCGTGGATGTCGTGGTGGTTGGAGGTGCCCCGCTTGCCGAGGGCAAGCCGTGCGGTGCCGATTACTCGCTCGCTTCGGCCTCGGTCAAAGGCACCGTCCTTGAGGTCACGGTGAAGAAGACGGCTGAACGATCGGGCAATTGCGTGCTGACAGAACTGGTGTGCTGCGAGCACAGGTTCAACGTTCCCCTGCCTGCCGGCGCTCACGTGGATCGGGTCCGCGACATGAGCGCCAGCTTCGAGCGCGACTTCTTCTTGAGCGTGCCCAGCGGGCTTTATGAGCTACGCGGCTTGCCCGCCAGCTGGGAGCTGCGCCGCGAATGGGCCGAATGGGGTGGAACCTGGATTCGTCTCTATTCGCCGCTGGCGGACCCGCCACCCGGTTCGACCGAGACGCTCATGTTCATGACAACGTTCGGCGGCCGAATCGTCACGGAGCCGGAGGCGCTCCAATCACCGGTCATCGTCAACGGCGTCGAAGCGCAATACCAGCGCTACCCGGACGTGGACAACCAGATACAACTCCAATGGCTTTCCGACGGCCAGAAGTTGACGCTCGAAACCTTCGAGCGGGACTTTTCCATAGACCAGTTGACAGCCCTCGCGAACGGCGCGACCAAACAGTGATAGCTAGGCGGCGAGCTCCGCGGTCAGCTCGTCGGCCTCGCGCTTGATGCCCAGCTCAACCATCAAATCCCGCGCCTCAGTCAACTTCGCGCGGCCCTCGTCGCGTCGTCCCAGGGCAAGCAGCTCGTGGCCCCAGTCGCGGTTCATGCGCGCAACGAAGGGGCGGGCGCCCATGTCTGCGAACGACGCTGTCGCGGTCGCGTAGTCGGCCAACATCTTGGCCTCGTCGCGCTCGGCGGCGGGCTTCTTGGCTTCTGTCTCGGCGCGCTTCCAAACGATGGTCGCTTCGCCGAACAGGTCGCCGATGTCGCGCGCCTCCTCGATCGACTCGTCGAAGTTGTGACCGTGGGCGTCGAAGTCGCCCATTGTCGCGCCCAAGCTGCGCAGGTACGCCGCGATGGATGGGGCGAACACACGCTGTTCGGTTACCTGGGCGATCTCTTCGGAGCGGTCGAAGGCGATCTTGGCCGCGCCGAACTGGCCCTGGCGCATGTACGCGTCGCCCAGCACGTAGTTGCTCGCTACGACACACGCTGACGCGCCGGCGGCTTCGGCCAGCTGGGTGCACTGGATCGCCAGCGGCACGGCCGCTTCGAGGTCGCCGCGGATCGAGTGAAGCGTCGATTCGCCAATAAGGGCATCGACGCGAACGACCACGTCGCCTTGCTCTGCCAGGGCTTTTGACCTGCGGACCGATTCCTCGGCATTGTCAAACTCGCCGAGTCGGGCGTAGCCAATCGCGAGTGCGACCAACGCGAACGATGAGCCGACGAAGTCGCGCTTCTGCTCGAGCAGCGGCTGGACGGCTTCCAGTCGCGCAACTCCTTCGAGCATCCGGCCGCTG
>DAIERN010000210.1 GCA_027346765.1 Chloroflexota bacterium
GTGGATCGAGCACGACGACTTCCGCGAGGTGCCTCCGCCGAAGTACTTCCGCCTTTCCCCGGGCCACGAGGTGCGGCTGCGCTCGGCGTACCTGGTGCGCTGCACCGGCGTCGTCAAGGACGCGGCCGGGAACGCCGTCGAGGTGCGGTGCACGTACGACCCGGCGACGCGCGGCGGCGCAACGCCGGACGGGCGCAAGGTCAAGGCGACGCTGCACTGGCTTTCGGCGGCGCACGCGGCGCCGGCCGAGGTGCGTCTGTACGACCGGCTGCTCACCAAGCCGGACGCCGGCGACGTCGAGGAAGGGCAAGACTGGAAGTCGATCCTCAACCCCGACTCGGTCGAGGTGTTGCCGGGCTGCTGGGTCGAACCTTCGCTCGCGGGCGCCGCGCCCGGGCGGCGCGTCCAGTTCGAGCGCCTCGGCTACTTCTGCGTCGATCCCGACTCGACCGCAGAGAAGTTGGTCTTCAACCGCACGGTCACGCTGCGCGACAGCTGGGCGAAGATCGAGGAGAAGCAGAGGGCGTAGAGACCGGGCTTCGACTTCACGGCATCGGGCGCTGGAAAGACGGCCGCAGTCGCTGCCGAGCCCGACCTCCGGAGCCACGGGCCACCAAAGTGGCGGAATACGACCTCTGAGCTGCAGCGTTCGCACGACCAGGGGTCGTCATGAAGACCATGGGCAGGGGCAAGATCACCGTCGTCGCGAACGGCCCGTACCGCATCGAGGGCGACCTACCGCTCGCGCACCAGCACATCGTCACGAACCGGGAGGGCGAGTCGCTCGAGTGGCGCCAGGGCGCC
>DAIERN010000211.1 GCA_027346765.1 Chloroflexota bacterium
GCCTCGGCGTGGGTCACGATCGACTCGATCAGCCCCAGCCGCCGCGCGATCGCAAAGGCGTTGGATTGCCCCGGCAGCCCGATGCTCAGCTTGTAGGTCGGGCGCAGCGTCTCGATGTCGAACTCGACGCTGGCGTTGGTTACAAACGGCGTGTTGTGCGCGTAAACCTTCAGCTCGGAATAGTGCGTGGTCGCCAGGGTCGTGATGCGGCGTTCGAGCAGCGTGCCGAGGAGCGCCTGGGCCAGCGCCGCGCCTTCTTCCGGGTCGGTGCCGGCGCCCAGCTCGTCCAGGAGCACCAGCGAACGGTCATCCGCCTCCTCCAGGATTTGGACGATGTGCGTCATGTGCGACGAGAACGTGGAAAGGCTCTGCTCGATGCTCTGCTCATCGCCGATGTCCGCAAACACCCGCTCGAACACCGAAAGCTGGCTCCCCTCCGCGGCCGGGATGGCCAGGCCGGCCTGCGCCATCAGGATCAACAGCCCGGTGGTCTTCAAGGTCACGGTCTTGCCGCCGGTGTTCGGCCCGGTGACCAGCAGGATGAAGTAATCGTCATCCAGGTAAATGTCCACCGGTACGACGGTCAGCGGATCGAGCAACGGATGGCGAGCCTGGAACAGCCGGATCGTGGTCCCGGGATGTTGGATGGTTGAAGGTTGAAGGTTGAAGGTTGAAGGTTGGTCTGCCGGGTATTGCGCCTGCAATTTGGAGTTGGCGCCCTCGCTTTGCGGCTCGGCAGTCTCGCCCTTTGACCTGGCACCTTCAACCTTCAACCGTGAGCTTTCCGCCCTTAGCT
>DAIERN010000212.1 GCA_027346765.1 Chloroflexota bacterium
GAACAGGCGGGCGTGCTTCTGCACCATCCGCGCCAACGCGTAGAGATGTCGCGACCGCGCGTGCGGCGTGAGTCGGGCCCACCGCGGCTGCGCTCGGCGTGCGGCGGCCACGGCCGCCGCGATGTCCTTGGCGGTGCCCTGCGTCACGCGGGAGAGCAGCGCCCCGGTGGAGGGATCGTGCGTGGCGAAGGTCTTTCCCGCCTTCGTCCACGCCCCGCCGATGAAATGTCCAAAGGCGCCGCCGTGGGCGGCGAGCCAGGCGCGCGCCGGCGCGTCGGCCTCGGGGGCGGGGCCGTACTCCATCGTCTGGAACAGCTCGGCTACGGTCGCCATGGTCGTCAGGGCATCGGGTGATGGTGCGCGGCCGCGTAGCGTCCGGTCACGTACATCTCGAGCTGGCGCTCGAGGTCGGTGAGCAGGCTGCTCGCGCCGAACCGGAACAGGCCGGGTTCGAGCCAGTCGCGGCCGAGTTCTTCGTTCATCAGCATCAGGAATTCCAGCGCCTGCTTGGCGGTGCGGATGCCCCCGGCCGGCTTGTAGCCGATCTGGAATCCCGTGCGCTCGCGGTATTCACGGATCTGGCGCACCATGGCCAGCGAGACGGGAAGCGTGGCATTCACGCTCTCCTTCCCGGTGGAGGTCTTGATGAAGTCGGCCCCCGCCTGCATCGCCACCCAGCTCGCGCGCGCCACGTTGGTGAGCGTGGCCAGCTCACCGGTGGCGAGAATCACCTTGAGGTGCGCGTCGCCGCACGCGTCGCGGAAGGCGCGCACCTCCTC
>DAIERN010000213.1 GCA_027346765.1 Chloroflexota bacterium
CTCCGGCGCCTCGCCCAGGGGCTGGTGCCCGCCTACGGCCGCGAATGGACGATTGCCGTGCTGTACGGTCCGCACGGGGCGCCGGATTTCTTCCAGCCGGAGGACATCGGCGACCTGTTCGCGTCCACGTACGAGGTTCATTTCAACTCGGCGCGCACGGGCGTGCGCCTGATCGGGCCGAAACCGCGCTGGGCGCGGCGGAGGTGTCGCCGTGAATGCCCGCGCGCAGGCCGGGCCGAAAACCCTGACGCTGAACGGCAGCGCCGTGCGCACGCCGGCGGCGACTCTGGCCGATCTGCTGGCCGAGCAGGGCTACGACACCGCGCGGGCGATGGCCTGCGCGGCGTCCCGCAGGTGGACCAGGGGGCGGATGACCGCGCGCGCGAATCCCAGCGCCAGCAGCACACCGACCGCCAGGGCGGCGAGCAGGCCGCCGAGCGGGTGCAGGATCACCGCCGCCTTGTCCCACCAGTCCTTTTCGGAGTCGGCCATCGCTACTCGCTCCGCACGGTGAGCTTGCCGTCCTGCTTCTCGAGCACGAGGTTGTAGCGCGCCGAGTCCTCGAACGAGTGGATCTCGAGCGACGGCTTCTCGGCGCCGACCACGACCGCCAGCGTGCACTTGCCCGTTTCCTCGGCGACCAGGCGGTAGCTGCCGAACTTGTTGGTGGCGCCGGTGTAGGTCTTCGCCCCGCACGTCACCTCGACCTTGACCCCCTCGCCGACCGTTTTGCCGCC
>DAIERN010000214.1 GCA_027346765.1 Chloroflexota bacterium
AGGCGATACCCGATGCCGAGCACCGTCTCGATGATCTGGGGGTGCGCAGAGTCCTCACCGAGTTTGCGTCGCAGGTTCTTGACGTGTGAGTCGATCACCCGTTCATAGCCTCCCCATTCGTAGCCGCGCACGGCGTTCACCAGTTCGTAGCGCGAGTAGACGCGTCCGGGCGTCCTCGCGAGTTCGTTCAACAGCCCCCACTCCGTGCGCGACAGGCTGATCGGGACGCCGCGCACCCGGACCTCGTGCTGATCGTCGTCGATCTCGAGTAGTCCGTTGCCGAACGAGCGCTGGTGGGATCCTTCGTCAGGGCCCCGACCACGACGCAACATCGCATGGACCCGCAGCGTGAGTTCACGTGGACTGAATGGCTTGGTGACGTAGTCATCCGCGCCCAGCTCGAGCCCCCTGATCCGGTCCTCCTCACTCGACATGGCGGTCAGAATCAGCACCCGCACGTCTGAGCCTCGACGGAGCTCGGTGACCAAGTCCAGACCCGATATGTCAGGCAGCCCCAGATCCAGCACGACGAGGTCGGGCTCCGAGTGCGACGCGAGCGCCAGGGCCTCGGCGCCGGTCGCGGCCGATAGTACCGTGATGCCTTCGCGCTCGAGGAACGAGCGAATGAGATCGCGAAGCTTGGTTTCGTCCTCGACGATCAGGACCGTTGGTGGCACGCGTGGCTCCGGGGAGAGTCGGACTGGCCCCGTCGCGCACGGGGA
>DAIERN010000215.1 GCA_027346765.1 Chloroflexota bacterium
TGCCGTACATGTTCTTGAGCTTGATCACGCCGAATGCCCGGCACAGCGCTTCGTCGGTATCGCTGACCAGTTCGAAGCGGAAGCCCTGTTTGGCGCAGAAGTTCCGGTGCGATTTCAGCGAATCGCGCGAAACGCCTAGCACGACAGCCTTGCGCCGTTTGAACTTGTCCAACAGCGCGTTGAACTCGATGCCTTCGGTGGTGCAGCCGGGCGTGGCGTCCTTGGGGTAGAAGTACACAACCAGCCACTGTCCGGCGTAGTCGGCGAGCCGCGCGGATCGGTCGCTGGAGAGGGCCAGCGCGAGATCGGGAACCGTGTCGCCTACATCGAGCGCGTGCGCGCTGCCCATCGCGAAACCTCCGAAACGGACCTCAGTATTTCACCGGCTCCATCACCGCATCGAGATTCAGACCGTCGCACAACTCGAGGAACTCGTCGCGCAACGCGGCGATGTGCAGCTCGGCCGGGATGCCCAGCGTGACCTGCGCGGAGAACATTTCAGCGCCGGTCTGCATGGCCTGGTAGCGCTGCGAGCTGAGCTGCTCGATACTGATCTGGCGCTCGGCGAAGAACTCCAGCACCTCGGCCAGCACGCCCTGGCGGTCGGCCGCGACCACCTCCACCAGATAGGGCAGCAGGTGTTGCTGCGGCTGGCGCGGTGCGCTGCGGTAGGTCACCAGATGCAGGTCCGGATCGCGGCCCATGCGCGTGAGCGCGGTCTC
>DAIERN010000216.1 GCA_027346765.1 Chloroflexota bacterium
CTGAAACTCGTGGAGCAGGTCGTCGATCGAGAGCGATTCCGGGACGAACACAGGCGTCCGGAGCAGGCTGCGCAGGGTGGGCCGCGCGGTCGCGTCGGACTTGAGGAACGGCAGCAGGTCCTTGGCGTAGAGGATGCCCACCACCTCGTCCACGGAGTTCTCGTACACGGGGACGCGCGAGTGGCCGCCATCGATGATCAGGTCGATGGCCGCGTCGAACGTGGCGTTGGCGTTGAGGCCGATGATGTCCACGCGCGGCACCATGATTTCCTTCACCTGCGTGTCGCCGAGCGCAAACACACCCGTTAACAGACGCTGACCGGCGTCGCCCGCCTCGGCGTCGGCGACCTCGGCCGCGACCACTTCGCGAAAGCGCTCGACCTCGGCATCGCGCGCGTCGTCATCGCGCTTCCGCGGCACCAGCGCACCAAGCACCCGGTCGCACCAGGCGCCGAGGGCCACGACCGGGTGCAGTGTGGTCCTGGCCACCTGCGCGACCGGCGCGAGCCGGTGCAGCGCCCGAATGGCCAGCGCGTCACCCAGCGCGCGCGCGCCGCTCTCCGACACGGCCACCGCGATGGCCGCGAGCGCGACGGCCAGGACGACGTGCGTCTCGGGGCCGAGGGCGACGGCGAGCGCCGCACCCGCACCCAACTGCAGCAGGATGCGCCCGAACGCCAGCGCGCGATGCGCCG
>DAIERN010000217.1 GCA_027346765.1 Chloroflexota bacterium
GGGCTCTTGTTCTCCGCCCGCGGGTGCCGCCGCGGTACGAGGGCAGCGCGTCGGCGAGGCTGAGGTTGACGCTCCCGGGGCCCTGGGGCACCATACGGGCCTCGCTGGTCGGCTTCGCCACGGCGGTTCGATCCTCTCGGCTGGGTCTGCGCAATGAGTGCAGTGACAACCCGGACGAGCGCTATGTCAACCGGCTGTCGAGACCAGGACGCAGGCAGGTGCTGATACTGAGCACGAAACCTGCGAACCATCGGGCGGCTAGCTCAGCTGGTTAGAGCACTTGCTTGACATGCAAGAGGTCACTGGTTCGAGTCCAGTGTCGCCCACCACCCCGGTCTGGGGACGTAGCTCAGCTGGAAGAGCATCTCCTTTGCAAGGAGAGGGTCAGGAGTTCGAGTCTCCTCGTCTCCACCAAACCCCCGACCAGGGACGAACAGCCAGATAGCCGCGGACCTCGGTCCGCCCCCGGCGCGAGAGTGTCGGGGCCCGCTCCCGTCTCCATCGCCGTCTGATCCGTGCGCTCTGCGGAGCTCACCGACCAGCGCGACGCTGGGTCCGGCCCTCGGGCCGGAGGGATCCGCCGCGAGGCGGATCGCACCTTCACAAGTGGATATGACATCGGCAATCGAAACATCGATTTCGCCGTGACAAGGTGTGATCCCGGACACCTCACGTCTCCGACCT
>DAIERN010000218.1 GCA_027346765.1 Chloroflexota bacterium
TCTACCACGTGCTCGACTGGCGGCCGTCGGACCAGGAAGTCGTCAACATCGCGCAGATCCTCACGCCCTACGGCGAGAACCGCGACAGCTCGAAGCTCATCTCGCAAGCGCTCGCCGACCACGCGACGCGGCCCGATGCGAACTTCTTCAAGATGGCGAGCGACAACTCGTTCGACCAGGCGACCGTCGGGCGCGGCGGCATCGTCGGCGTCCAGCGCCAGCAGCGCGGCAAAGCGCTCGTCGCCCACCGGCGCCACCGGCACGCGCACGGCGAGGGCGAGGAGGGCGAGCAGCGCCCACGGCAGCGCCGCGGCCGGCGAGCGCCAGGTGCCCGAGGCGAGCTGGAGCAGCGCCACCACCAGCGCGGCCGCGCCGTCGGTGATGCCCGGCGCATTGCCCGCGGTCACGCTGCCGCCCTCCTTGAACGCCGGCCTGAGCGCAGCCAGCGCTTCGAGGCTGGTATCGCGGCGCGGGGCTTCGTCGATCGCAAACGCGGCCGGTGAGCCTTTGCGCTGCGGGATCGGCACGGGCACGATCTCCGCCGCAAACCGACCCGCGTCGATGGCCGCCACGGCCTTCTGATGGCTGGCGCAGGCGAACTCGTCCTGGGCGCGGCGGCTGACGTCGTAGTGCTCGGCGATCCACTCCGCGGCCAGGCCCATGTGCTGATGCTCGAAG
>DAIERN010000219.1 GCA_027346765.1 Chloroflexota bacterium
CTCGCCACGCCGAAGGCAGACCGCCTGCACCTGCTGCGCGCGACGCGGACGCAGGTCAGCCCCGTCTACGGCCTCTTCCGGCCAAAGCCCGGCGCGCGTTTGCCGGCGTCGTGCGATGACCAGGGCGACGCGCTCGCGGACTTCGAGGCCGACGGACAGCGGCACGTGATCTCGGCCGTGCGCGATGCCGCGGCGCTCGCGGCCTTCCGGGAGCGCATCGCGCGGTGCGACGTGTACATCGCCGACGGACACCATCGCTACGAGACGGCGCTGGCCTATCGCGACGAGGTGCGGGCGCGCGCTTCGGCGTGGACCGGCGAGGAACCGGAGGACTTCGTGCTGATGGCGCTGACGGACGCGCACGACCCGGGCCTGCTCGTGCTGCCGACGCACCGGATCGTGCACTTGCGCGCGATCACGCAAGCGCAGATCGACCGCATCGGCCGCGACTTCCGGATAGAGGACGTGTCTTCGGCGACCCTCGACGAGGCGCTGGCGATGCTCCGCGCCGCGGGCGAGGGCACGCGATTCCTCGCGCTGGGGCTGCGGCCCGGCACGAAGCACCTGCTGACGCTGGAGGACCGGACAGGCGCCGAGGCGCTGATGCCGGACGGCCAGCCGGAGGCGTGGAAGCGGCTCGACGTGAGCGTGCTGCAGTACGG
>DAIERN010000021.1 GCA_027346765.1 Chloroflexota bacterium
CTGAACCTGGCCCGGCCCAGTGAAGCCGTGCTCGACCTGCTGCACTGAACATGCGTGGCTAGACTGGCGCGCATGTCGCACCGCGCCGCAGCACTGTTGTACCCGATCGCCCTGGCGCTGGCCGCATCGGGCACCTGGACGCCGATCGCCATGCCTACGGCGCGCACTTCTTTGATCAGCCGCTGCGTCTTGGCCAGGTCGCGTAGCTGGCCCGCCAGGTAATCGCCTACGTCGCGCGCGTTGTCGATGACCCGCTCGTCGTCCATGACGTCGAGCACGGCCAGCGCCGCGGCGGCCGCGACCGGGTTACCACCGAAGGTCGAGAAGAATTCACCCTTGGGCGAGAACCGCCCGGCGAGCTCGCGCCTGGTAAGGACCGCGGCAATGGGCATGCCATTGCCCATCGGCTTGCCGACCGTGACGATGTCGGGCGTGATGCCCAGCCGCTGGTAGCCCCACATCGCGACGCCGGTGCGGCCGTGGCCGCTCTGGACCTCGTCGGCGATCCACAGCGCACCAGCCTCATGCGTCCGGCGGACAAGATCCTGGGCGACCAGCGGCGCGAGATCGATGATGCCGTCGCTCGTCAGCACGGCGTCGAGGATCGCCGCGGCGGGCCGGTGGCCGGCGTCGGCGAGAGCTCCCAGGGCGCGCGCGAAATCATCAGGCTCGCGCGGAAGCCAGGTGCGAACGTGGGCGGGTTGCGCGCTGGCGCCCCATTCCTCCGGCGTCAGCGCGTTGATCGCGTCAGTGATGCCGTGGTATGCCCAATCGGTCGCTATTCCGCCGCTCCCTGCGGTCGTGGCGCGAGCGATGCGCCACGCAAGATCATTCGCCTCGGAGCCTGAGTTGACGAACATCACCACGTCAAGCGCGCCACTCGTCGTGGCGATGAGTCGCTCCGCGAGCTCGATGGCCGTTTCGTGGAGATAGCGCGCGTTCGTATTCAGGCGGCGTGCCTGGCGCACGATGGCCTCGACCACGCGTGGGTGCTCATGGCCCACGACCGGCACATTGTTGTACGCGTCGAGGTATCTGCGGCCCTTCGCGTCGATGAGCCAGACCCCCTCGCCGCGAACCAGGTGGAGCGGCTCGCGGTACGTTGGTGCCGTGACCGCTGGCCCGAAAGCCATCGCACGTCGCTCGGTCAGGGCCGCTGTGCTCCGTCCCTCCCCTGGTTCCGCTCCGCCCAACCGTCGCCTGACTTCGTCCCAGCCAAGAGACTCGAACAGGCGCAGGATCTTCACGGCCTGGCCGCGCAGGTGGGGCATGAGCCCGTCGGGGTTGTCGTAGAGCGCGGCACGCGACGCCGGGATCACGACGCCCGCGCACATTCGTGCCGCGACGAGCTCGCCCACGATTCGCCGTTCGTCCGGCTCGAGCGGCGTGACCCTCTCGTAGCCGTCGAGCGCAAGTCGGGCAACGCGGAACAGCTCGTCCGCGTCTTCCTCGCGACCATCGACCACCGTTTCGAGGACGGCCGCAAGATCGACCACGAGCGCCGACCATGACGCGTCGCCAAAGTCGATGATGCCCGTCACGCTGCCGTCGTCGTCGACGAGCGTGTTGGAGGCGCAGTGGTCGGTGTGAATCACCTGGTGGCGGAGGGTCGGCAAGAGGGGCGTCACCTCGCGCTCATAACGATCGAGGGCACGCTCCACCAGGCCGCGCACGTCGGGGTCAGTGACGGCATCGAGCTTGGGCCGTAGCAGCATGGCGTGTTGGACGTCCCAGAGCATCACCCGCGCCGCCGCCGGGTGCCAGAAGCCACGCAGCGCTCGACCCACGCGCGCCGCCATCGCGCCCCATTCGCCAATAGCGTGATCGCTCAGGCTGGAGCCGCGCACGGACGCCCGGCCGGGCAAGCGGTCGTACAGCCGCACCCAGTGGGTCTCATCGCCGCGCACGACCGCGGCTCGGTACGTTCCGGGCTGATGCGGGAGGGGCAAAGGCAGGGCGACCGGTAAGCCTGGATCGATCTGGGCGACGCGTTGGGCGGCACTCGCTTCCAGGTCAAGCTGGGCGGGATCCTCGGCTGCGTTCGAGATCTTGAGAACAGCTGGCTGGGGGCCGTCGATCAGGAAGGTCTGATCACGCTCGCTGTCCACCTCGAGCGCAGTTCCGCTCAGCCCGAACTGCTCGCGCGCCACCGCGGCCGCTTCCTGGCTGGTAAACGCAGGACGGGCCGCGGTCAGCACTCGGTCCGCGGCGACAAGCGTCATGCGCTCAGCGTTCGCCGACAAGGGGATAGTTGTGCGGTCTGACCGGGTGCCTCATGGGATGATCGTAGTTCGCCCCAATGCACGCCATCGCGGCGACGCGCGTGTTCCGCTGCACCGCCCTCGAAGAGCTCCGGATGGAGGGCTAGCCGTTCGCGGCAGTTTCCAGTTTGGCGATAACGATCTTGCGCATCTTGAGCATCGCCTGCTGCGACCGCTCCGCCGCCGCTCGGTCTGGGCTCGACTGCAGTTCCATCAGCTTTCGCGGGATCACCTGCCAGCTGAGACCGAAGCGGTCCTTGAGCCAGCCGCACGGCCCGGGCTCGCCGCCATGGGCGAGGAGCGCGTCCCACAACCGGTCCGTCTCGGCCTGGTCCTCGCACATCACCGCGATTGACGCGGCTTCATTGAACTTGAAGTCGGGCCCGCCGTTGAGGCCCTGGTAGGGCACGCCGCCCAGGGTGAAATCGACCGTCAGGACCATGCCCGCGGGACCAGACGGAGTTTCTGCCGGCGAGCGCGAGACGTTGTCGACGCTGCTGTTGGGGACGAGCGACGTATACAGCCGCGCCGCCTCCTCAGCCTGACCGGCGTCGAACCATAGACACGTGTAGACCTTGTTCATCAGCTGAGAACCTCCCGCAGCTTCGCTGCGAACTCATCGGGCTTGCCCATCTGGCCGTACTCGCCGCCCAGGAAGCCACCATGACCGCCCGGGAACTCCGCGACCGGGCTACCCAGCCGCGCGGCGACGCCGTGGGCGGCGCGGTTGGCCATGGTGCCCTTCTCGTCTTCGCCGGCAGCGATGGTGACGCGCGTCGGCGCGGCCTTGATCGCGGCGAATTCGGGCTGGTAGCCGGTCGTGATGGCCATAGGCGCCATCATCTGGTCGTCGCGCTTGCCGTCATCGTCGCCCGGCATCCCGAACATCGCGGGATCCGGTGCGGGCCGCGCCGCCCAGTCAGTAGGGAACTCGCCCTGGTACATGACGAGTGCCATGAACTTGGCCATCGCGTGACCATGGCCGCGGCTCTGGTAGGTGTCCACCAGGTCCTTGACTGCGGCCTCAGCCTCCGCGCGGTCCGGCAGCACCGCGGTCAGCGGCGGCTCATGCGCGACGAGCCGCCGAACGTCGTTCGGATGGCGCGCCACCAGCGCCAGGGAGGTGATCGCGCCGCCGCTCGAGGCGAACATGTCCACCGGGCCCTGGCCCAGCGCTTCAATGATCGCGTGGACGTCGTCGGCGACGATGTCGGGCGTGTTGATGGGTGCGTCGGCCGCACGCACGGAGCGTTCGAAGCCGCGCGGGTCGTAGGTCACGACTGTTCGGTCGGTGAAGCGGCTGGCCAGGGTGGGGAAGCCACCGGCGGCCATCGGGTAGCCGATGAGAAACAGCGGCGGCTCAGCGGAGGTGCCATGCCCCTTGCGGACGTCGTAGGTCAGCGTCGCGCCCGGCACCTCGAGCGTCTTGGTCTCCATCGTCGTGGTCGATGCCATCATGCCGACGCGTGGGCGCCTTCGGCGAGCAGCGCATCGATCTGGCCGACGGCCTGCGTCATGCCCTCTTCCATGCCCATCGCGAGCATCTTGTCGAGCGCCTCGGTGCTGGGAAACTCGTTGTGGATGCTCATGCGCGTCTTGCCATCGCCGATGTCCTCGATGCTCACACGCATGCCGATGATGGGAAATTCAGCGTCCGGCGTGCCGGTTTCGTCGGCGAACTGGTCGCGCAGAACGATGCTCTTGGGCGGGTCCGTCGCGACGACGTTCCACGAGCTATAGGGCGTCTTCTGCCCGTCCGGCCCGGTCATGTAGTAGATGGCCTTGCCGCCTGGCGCGAGGTTGAGCTCGACGAAAGTGGCCGGGTAGGACGGTGGGCCCCACCAACGCTCCAGCTGGCGCGGGTCGGCCCACAGCTGCCACACGCGCTCTGGTGGCGCGCTCAGCTCCGTGGTCACAGTCATCGTCAGGGCCACGGGATCCTTGGTCACGGTGGTAACGGGCACTTCTCAGCTCTCCTTGTCTTCTTCGAGAATTGTCGACATCAGGTCGATTCGTTCGCGCCAGATCTCCTCGTAGCGGTCCAGCAGCCGCTGCGCGACGCGCAGCCCTTCGAGCTCAGTCCGCACGACCTTGCGCCGGCCGACCCGGTGCTTTTCGACCAGCCCTGCCCTTTCCAGGATTGCCACGTGCTTCTGGACCGCAGCGAAGCTCATCGAGTAATGGGCTGCAAGCTCGACCACGCCTTCGTTGCCGCTGATGGCGCGGCGGACGATGTCTCGCCTTGTTGCATCAGCCAGAGCACCGAAGACGCGGTCGAACTGGATGGCCGACTGTCCGGCCGGGCCAAGTGCTTGCATGGATACAACCATACGGTTGTATGTAGGGACTGTCAAGTGGGTAGATTCACGAGCGTGAGAACGGACCAGCGGCCCGACGACGAGCTGGTCGAGGCCATCGATCACTATCCCAACGGCGGCGTTCGCTTCCGCGGCGCGAATCTCGCCGGGGAGATGCACGGACCGTGGGAGTTCTTCCGGCTCGACGGGTCATTGCTGCGCGCCGGGTCGTTCGACCGCGGCCGGCAGGTCGGCGTGTGGCGCACCTACGATCGATCAGGCACGGTGGTCAAGGAGACGCGCTTCAAGTAGCGCCGTCGTTCGCCAGCCTACCTGCGGCACGTCGTTGCCAGCAGCGCGGGTATGTGCCGACACGCGTAAATATGTGCCGAGCCGACTAAGGATGGTGCTTTGGCCCGCCCCTCCCCGGCCGCATATCTAGTCGGCTCGGCGCATATCTAGTCGGCTCGGCGCATACGCTCAGCCAGGGCGACGGCACCCGCTTTATCTTTCTCGATCGTGAACGAGCTCGGCAGCCGGCTCCGCCTGACGCGCGAGCAGATCCTGGCCCATCGCCGTCGTGTGAGTGCGCTTGACGAGCGGCTGCCCGCGGGCGCCGCCTCGCTCGAGACGGCCGCGTGGGCCGGCCTCCAGGACAGCATGCCGCGCGCGGCCCTCCTGTCGCTTCATGCGCGGGTCACGGGCGTCCATCCCGGGTCGTGGGAGGATCCGGTGCTCATTCAGGTCTGGGGGCCGCGTTACTCCAACTACGTCGTGGCCGCTCGCGACCGCGCGTTGTTCACCGTCGGCCGTTATCCCGACGACGCACGCGGCCGGCGTGTGGCCGAGGAGATGGCTGCGCAGCTGGCGGCGCGCGTCGGCACGCGCCGGATGCGCTTCGATGACGCCGCGGCCGTGGTTGAGGGCAACCCGAATCGGATGCGCTACGCCACGCTCACCGGGACCGTGGCGATCCGGTGGGACGGCGCGCGCCAGGCGGACGTCTGGATCGTCCCGCGGCCGTCAGTCTCGCCGCAAGACGCGCGGCGCGAGCTGGCGCGCCGCTACCTGCATGTCTTCGGCCCGTCAAACCACGCGTCGTTTTCGGAGTGGGCGGGCATCGGGCCGGCCCAGGGGCGCGCCGCGTTCGATGAATTGGCCACGCGGCGCGAGGTGGTGGCGGTGGCGGCCCCGCTGGGCGAGGCGTTTATCCTGGCCAGCGACGAGACCTCGTCCCGCGCCGCTCCGGACGAACCGGCCGCGGCCCGCCTGCTGCCGAGCGGCGACACCTTCTTCCTCCTCCAGGGTCGCGAGCGCGAGCTGCTCGTGCCCAACGCCAGCCAGCGCGCGCTGCTTTGGACGTCGCGTGTCTGGCCGGGCGCGCTCCTGGTCAATGGCGAGGTCGCCGGGACCTGGCGCCGCGACCAGCACAAAGTGACGATCAGCCCGTGGCGCGCCCTGACGTCGAACGAGACCGGGGCCGTCGAAGACGAGGCGCGAGCGCTGCCGTTGCCGTCTCTCGACAAACCGATCTCGGTGACCTGGGCCTAACCCATCTGAACTGACCGCGACCGGACCAGGAGTAGCCCGACAGGGCTATTCGCGGTTGACGACCGAATAGGTGCTTGCGGTGCGGTTAAACGGTGTCCTGTGGCCATGCGAGGGAGGCTCCTGGCCGCTTGTGTGGTCGCGCTTGCGTCGGTCATGGTTTGGGCCGCCGCAGGTCCGCTCGCGTTGCCCGCGCCGATCGTGGTGGCGTACAGCGTGGCCGGTGGCGACGGCCCATCAGCCAGCGCGCCAAAGCCACCGCAGCAGACCTTCGCCGCCGCTGCCCGCAGCGACGGCTGGCTCGCCGACTACCCGAGCACCCGCTTTGACTGGCGCGCGTTCCTGGTTCCGCAAGCCACCGCCGTACCGCTCGAGCCGAGCCTCGCACCGACCGACCAGCCTGCCGCGACCGACGCCCCGTCCAACTCGGCGCCAACGGCCACGCCGCGGCCCGATCCGACCGCGACCCCGCAGCCAACGCGAACATCTGATCCGACGGCGGCGCCAACGCGGACGCCGACGCCCGCACCCACGCGCACACCTGAGCCGACGCCGCGTCCGACCGAAACCCCTCAGCCCACGCCCAAGCCGACAGCGCGCCCGACCGACGCACCAACGCCAACACCTTCGCCGACACGTACCCCCACGCCGACGCCCAAGCCCACCGCGACGCCCAGCCCCGATCCCACGCCGAAGCCGACCGAACCGCCGGCGACGTATAGCGGCAAGTCGCATTTCTGGTACCCGGCCGTGAACATCGACGCCGGCTGGGATTGGTACGGCTGCGACTACGGCGGGCCCGCGACCCTGCCGATGGGCGTCTTTCGCTGGGGCTGCGGCCCGGCCTCGAACATCTACCTGCTGAGCCACGTCGCGAGCACGTTCAAGAAGATTCGCCAGGCGTTCCATGACGGAACGCTCAAGGTGGGCCAGAACGTGTGGTATAGCAACGCCCAGGGCGACGTGACGAAGTGGGAAGTCAAGTGGATCCGGCGAGTGACGGCCGAGTACCTCAACGCGACCGCCGGCGAGTGGGCACTGAACGACTCACCGACGCCGGTCATGACCCTCCAGACCTGCGACGGCGCCCACAGCCAGCTGCGCATCATCGTCCGGCTCGTCCCCGCCGGCTGACCGCCCACTCGTCGTTCCTGCGCGCTATGGTCGCGCGGTGGAGAAGCCACGCCTGGTCGCGAGTGACGAATTGACTGCCGCCGAGGTGGCGCGGCTGCGCGAATTGATGCGCGACGCATTTGCGGGCGACGAGCACGGTGGCTTCACCCAAGAGGACTGGCAGCACGCCCTGGGCGGGACGCACTTCCTCCTCGAGTCGGACACAGAGATCCTTTGCCACGCGGCCGTGGTGACGCGCGAGCTGCACGTCGACGGCGTTGCCCTGGTGACCGCGTACGTGGAAGCGGTCGCGACCGACCCCAGCGTGCAGGGCCAGGGCTTGGGCACGCAGGTGATGCGGGCAGTCGGTGACTTCATCGACGCCGGTGATTGGCAGCTCGCGGCGCTGGGCACCGGCAGCCAGGGGTTCTACGAGCGGTTGGGCTGGCGGATCTGGCGCGGCCCGTCGTTCGTGCGGACGGAGTCGGGCGATGTCGCGACGCCTGACGAGGACGGCTACATCATGGTCCGCCTGACGCCGCGCTCCCCCGCGGTCCGCTGGAACGCGCCGATCAGCTGTGAGTGGCGCCCCGGGGACGTTTGGTAGCGCGCTCCATGTCGCGCGCCACGGCGCGCTCGCGCGGCTCGCCCGCGTTCAGACCGGCGAGCGTCCCATCGTAGTCGGCGGCTGAACGGTTCTGCGTCAGCTTCTGCTTGGCGTCGATGCGCTCGATCGTCAGCTCGATCCCGACTATCGCCTTTGCCTGCGCGTCGATGTAGTCGGCCGGGGCGTCGTCGACGAACCATGGTTCCGGGCGCTGCCCCTCGTGCTGGGCGACGAGCGCGCGGACGTTGGCGAGGAGCCAGTCGTGCTCGTGATGGACGGTGACCGTGCCGTGGACGACGACCATCGAGTAGTTCCAGGTGGGCACGACCTTGCCGGTGCGCCGCTTCTCCTCGTACCAAGAAGGCGAGATGTAGGCGTCGGGGCCGTGGAGGATGACGATCGCGTTCGCCTGCTCCTCGAGTGCGCGCCAGTGTGGGTTGGCGCGCGCGACGTGGCCGCGCAGCGTGCCCCACTGGCCCAGCGCCGGGTCGACGATCAGCGGCAGCATCGTGGTGAGGTAGCCGTTGTCGGACAGCGACACGAGCGTGCCGGCCTGCGTCTGGGCAAGCTCAACCAGCAGCGCCATTGGGTCATCGACCGTGAACTTGCCGTGCGCCGGTTGGTACATCGCGCCTGTGATTATCGCGAGCCGGGGCCGCGTGCCTGATCAAGGCGGTCGAGGAACTCGATCACGAGGCTGGCCAGCAGGTCCGGGTGGTCGGCCGGGATGGTGTGGGTCACGTCCAGCACGCGTTGGTCAAGCGCGTTGCCCAGTTGCGCCTTGATTGCGGCTGCCGTCTGTGCCGACACGTACCTGCCCTTCTCGCGGCTCGCTTCAAGGAGCAGGGTGGGGCCACGCCAGCGTGTCGCCGCGACTGGCTCGTGCATCTGCGCCCAGCCGGCGATGACCGCCTGTTCGCGCACCAGCGGCGCCAGCCGGCCCTCCGCTGTGCGCTCGATCGCGTTGGCGAACTCGAGCGCCGCTGCCCACCATGCCCCCGGCTCACGCTGCGACAGCAGATCGTCGAGCGCCCTTCGCTCGTCTGCCCACGAGACGCGCGTCCCGCTGAGCGCCATGCCCTCCTCTCGCGTCGCGGCCGACACGCCAATTGCCGGGTCAACCAGCACCAGGCCGCGCAGCGCGTCGGGCATGGCGCGCGCCAGCTCCCACGCGATGAGGCCGCCATACGAGTGGCCCAGCACGACCGTCGCCGGGCCGAGCTCGATCAGGATGGGCGCAAGATCCGCCACGTGCTGCGCGATCGTCCATGGGCCGCTCCCCGGGGAATGGCCGTGGCCGCGCAGGTCGGGCGCGACCACGTGGACGTCATCGAGCCGCGTGGCAAGGGCCACGAAGCGCAGGCCGTGTGCCTCGATGCCGTGCAAGGACAGCAGTGGCCGGCCGCGGCCAAACTGCGACACGAAGAGCGGCGAAACAGGAGCGGGGGCGTTCACCGCCGAATTGTCGTCGCTAGACTGCCGCGCAGCGACCCGGAATGGCTGTAGCTTCCTAGAGGGGATCGTGATGGCTGATCGGCGATTTGTGTCTGCGCTGGTGGTAATCCTCTGCTTGGGTGGCTGCTCGGGCGGTCCCAGCGTGACACCAGCGAGTTCGGCGCGGCCGACTGCCACGCCCGTTACCAGCGCTCCACCGACCGCCCAATCGACGACTCCGACGGCGACACCGACGGCCACCGCGACGGCTATTGCGACGGCCACTGCGGCTCCGTCCGCGACGGCCTTACCCAGCCCAGATGCCGCCGCAATTGGCGCTTGGGCCACCGACATCTGTGATCTCAACAAGGTTTTTCTCGACGGCAACACCCAGATCACTGACGACATCCCGGAGCCAACCGGTGACAACCGCACCCTGGAGAACGTCAAATCGACCTACGCGCAGCGTGAACCACGCGTCGAGCAGGTGTTCCAGGACGCAATCGACCGTACCAACGCTGTCACCCCGTACCCGGGCGGCGAGGATTTCCGACTCGCATTGATAAACGAGTTCAAGGTCCAGCTCGACTCGATGCCGGCCTTCTTCCAGGCGATAGCCGCGGCTGCGACGCTCGAAGAAGCGGACACAGCGTTGAACAGCCGAGCGCCCATCGCAACAGAAGGCCTGGTGGGCAGCGCGCGTGCGGTAGCCGCCATCGACCTGGCTTTCGCTGATGCCATCGCCGCGGTTCCGGGCGGCTGCCGATTCTTCGAGCTGGATGCGCGCGCGCGACCACACGGAGTCGAGCTGCCGGCCTTCACGCAGGTCGCGTTTCAGGACAGCTTCGACGACGACAGCAACTTCTCGACGGGTCCGTTCAGCGGCGGGACGCGTGACATCGCCAACGGCGCGCTGACCGTCACGTTCAGCGACGCCAGCTTCATTGACGTCGCCAAGCCGAGGAAGTACCACGACGCCCGCTTCGAGACCACATTGCATATCAACGGCTTCGCCCTTGGCGGGCTGGCCTGTCGCGACACCGGCAGCAAGCGCTATTCCGTGCTCGTCAACCCCATCGGCCTGATCCTCATCTACGGCAGCGACGGCGTCGTGGTCGGTCGGCGCGCCGCGCCCGAAGGTTTCGTCGCGACTGACGGCATCAACCTCGCAGTCGAGTGCGTCGCCGGCAACCTCGATCCGTTCACGATTGCTGTTTACGTCGACGACGAGCTCGTTGCTGAGGTCCAGATTGCCGACGCCCATGCGAGCGAGGGGCTGGGCGGGATGTTTGCGCAGGCGTTCGGTGCGGGCGCGAGCGTCACCTTCGATGACTTCACGGTGCTCCTCCCGGCAGGCTGAGCGTTAGCCCCAAGGGCGTGCGCGACACGCCGGTCACGGCGACGCGCTTGTGGGACAGAAGCTCGGTGGCGACCTGCGCGACAGCGGTCGTTGGGCGTGCTGCCCGCGGGCAGTACCGAACGGCCTGTTAGTGGGCTAGCGGAGCAGGTCGAACAGCGTGCTGAAGACGCGCTCGCCATCGGCGCGCAGGCCGTTGTGCTCGAACTCCGCCGTCTCCCACGCCCTGAGCCCGCGGATGGTGGCGGCCGTCTCGATCGCGAAGTCGCGATCGACGTACAGATCGTTGGTGTAGATCGAGGCGGCCACCGGCACGTCGTTCTGGCGCAGGACGGCCGCGTCATACAGCCGCGGCCACTCGTATTCGGCGAGTATCTGGGCCGCCGCGGCATGGGCGCGCAGGCCGCCGTAGTCCTGCCACATCTCGGGGTAGATGTGCTCGCCGGCGAAGTAGCCCTCCGCCTCGACTTCGGCGGGTTTCGTCCGCGCGGCGCTCCACCGCGTCGCGACGCCGTCAGCGTACGAGGATTCATGCAGCGTGGCGTAGAGCGGGTTGCGCTGGAAGTGACTCGCGCCGGCCTCGGCGTCCCACATGAACGCGGCCGAGCCAAACGGCAGCTCGAGCAGGTTATGCATCAGCTCCCAGCCGTCACTCCGGCCCAGCCACATGCCGTTCATGCGGAAGCGATCAGGCGTGAGCCGGTCGCCGCCGGGCAGCCGGATTTCCTCGTCGGCCAGGCGCTTGAAGATGTCCCGGGCGCGCTGCCTGTCGTCGGGGTAGCGCTCGAAGTAGCCCTTGCTCTTGGCGATCGCGCGCTGCCAGGTGCGCGCGTACACCTCGTCCGCTGTGCGGCCAATGGGCGACAGCCCACCGGTTATGTACGCCTCGCGCAAGCCGTGCGGAGCAATCGAGAGATAAGTCATCGAGCTGAAGCCACCGAACGACTGGCCCAGCACGCTCCATGGCTCGTTGCCGTTCAGCTCCTGGCGGATAAGCTCGGCGTCGTGCACGATTGAATCGGCGCGGAAGCGGGTCAGGTAGGCCGCCTGTTCCTGCGGTATGACGCCGGGGATCTGCGCACCCACCGGCGTCGAGCGGCCCACGCCGCGCTGATCGAGGAGCAGCACGCGGTAATCGCGCAGCGCACGCTTCATCCAGCCGGTTGGTGGCGCCGTGGGCCGCGTGGCCTCCATGCCCGGGCCACCCTGCAGGAACAGCAGGTAGGGACTGGCCTCGCCGCCGTCGCCTGAAACCTCGCGCGTGAACACGCTGATTCGCGGCCCGTCCGGTGCCGTGTGGTCGAGCGGGACGCTGTGCTCCCGTTCGGTCAGGGTCGCGCCGGGGACGTGATAGGTGACGGCATCTGGCATGGGCCGAAGACTAGCCCGGTAGCATCGCCGCCGTGGAGGGTGAGGGGCTGGGGCTGCGCGCGACGTTGATCACCGCCGCGCCACTGGCGTTGGCAATCGGCGTGAAGACTTCGACCGCCTCCGGACAGGTCGATTGCGTCAGCTGCCGCTGATGTTCAATCGCTTTGAGCCGGTCAGCCGGCAGCGCCTAACCTTCGCCGCAGTGGACGCGAACGACGCCGCAATCGCGGACTTTCTGGCCGACTACCCGGCGCCCATCGCTGCCCGGGCCCAACGCCTGCGCCGGCTTGTGCTCGACGCCGTGCCCAGCGCCGTCGAGCGCATCCGA
>DAIERN010000220.1 GCA_027346765.1 Chloroflexota bacterium
ACCGAGGCAACGAGGAAGCTGCCCTCGAGACCGCCGCCATGGTCGAGGCGCTCGGGCGGCGCGCCGTGGCCCACCGCGGCGACGTCACCGACCCCGCGGCCGCGAACGCGCTGGTGGCCGCTGCGCTCGAGGCGTTCGGGCGGGTCGACATCCTGGTGAACAGCGCGGGGATCACGCGCGACGACCTGCTGATGCGGATGACCAACCAGGCGTGGCAGGAGGTGCTGCAGACGAACCTGTCGGGCGCCTTCTACGCGACCCGTGCCGTCCTGCGGCCCATGCTCCGGGCTCGCCGCGGGCGCATCGTGAACATCAGCAGCGTCGCCGGCCAGGCGGGCAACGCGGGGCAGGCCAACTACTCGGCCGCCAAGGCCGGGCTGATCGGCCTCACCAAGGCCACCGCCCGCGAGGTCGCCACCCGCGGCATCACCTGCAACGCGGTGGCGCCGGGCTTCGTCGTCACCGAGATGACCCGGGTGCTGCCCGAGTCGATCCAGGAGGGGATCCGCGCCGCGACCCCGATGGGCCGCTTCGGCACCGCGGAGGAGGTGGCCGACGTGGTCGCGTTCCTGTGCTCCGACGAGGCCGCGTACGTCACCGGCCAGGTCGTCGGCGTCGACGGCGGCCTCGTGATGATGTAAGGCGACT
>DAIERN010000221.1 GCA_027346765.1 Chloroflexota bacterium
ACGGGATGTGAAGCGCCTATAGTGTGAACCATTCCTGGACGCGCGCCTTCAGGGCGGTATCGCCATCCTTGTGCGCGTACTCGTTGGTCACGTTGGAGTAGACATAGTCCTGCTGCCACCGTTCCACGTTGGCGACGACCTCGGCAACGGCGTCGATCGAGTGGTCAATATCGGCCTTCGTCGTGCTTGGATGGAAGCTCAGCCGCACCCAGCCGGGTTTTTCCGACAAATCGCCGTGGTCAATGCGATCGGTGATGGACTTGGAGCGCGACGGATCGACGTGCAGCAGGTAGTGCCCGTACGTGCCGGCGCACGAACAGCCGCCGCGTGACTGCACACCGAACCGGTCGTTGAGGAGGCGCACGATCAGGTTGTAGTGCACGTCCTCGACCCAGAACGAGAGCATCGCCAGCCGGTCGCGCACGCCCTGCGCGAGCACGTGCACGCCGGGAATTGCCGAGAGCCGATCCATCGCGCCGGGGACAATCGCGTGCTCGCGCGCGAGCATTGCGTCCACGGTCATCTCGTCCTTGAGCTGTACGGCGAGCGCGCTCTTGATGGCCTGCAGGAAACCCGGCGTGCCGGCGTCCTCGCGCGCCTCGATGTCGTCGAGGAATGCGTACTGTCCCCACGGGTTGGTCC
>DAIERN010000222.1 GCA_027346765.1 Chloroflexota bacterium
GCACGCCGGCCTGGGCCGCGAGGTTGACAACGCCGGCGAAGCGCTCGCGGGCGAACATGGCGGCGATCCCGTCGCGGTCGGCGAGGTCGAGGCGGACGAAGGTGAAACCCGGGCGGCCCTCGAGCAGGGCGAGGCGCGCGCGCTTGAGGTCGGGGTCGTAGTAGTCGCTGAGGTTGTCGAGGCCGACGACGGCGCGGCCCTCGTCGAGCAACCGCCGGCACAGGTGGAAGCCGATGAAGCCGGCGGCGCCGGTGACGAGGATGGGGCCGGTAGGGCTGGTCGGGGTCATCGTTGGGCTCTCACGTGGTCAGGGGGTCGGTGGGAGGCATGGGGCTGTGGCCAGCGGCCGGCGGCCCGCCCCTCGCACCTCGCCGCGTGGCGCTGGAGCGACGCGGACCGGAGGCCTCGGATAGGGCCGGCGCATCAATGCAAGGCGAAACCTAGGAAGAGCGGCCTTCGAGCGCCATGACGCGGTGGGACAAATCGGTAACCACGTTCTCGAGATTCGAGATGCGCCGATCGAGTTCGGCGTACGAGAACTTGATCATGGATTTGACCTCAGCGAAATTGGCACCGACCTCGCCCTCGAACCGGTCCGCCCGCTCGTTGACCTTCGCAAACTCGG
>DAIERN010000223.1 GCA_027346765.1 Chloroflexota bacterium
TGGCCGAGGCTGGCCAGCGCCTCGCAGATGGAAGCGATGGTGATCTCGGCATCGAACTCGGCGGTCTCCTCCTCGCCGTAACCGAGCGCCAAATAATCGGCTCTGAGATCGTACGTCACGCCGATGCGCATGGCGCTACTCCGCGGCCAGGCGCGCGGGATCGCGGCCGAGGGTGCCGTCGGGGTCCGGGTAGCGGTAGGTCTTGCCTTCGAAATTGCGCAGCAGCAGATCGTCGCCGTCGCGGCCGACGACCGCATTCGGCGCCATCAGGATCTTGCCGCCGCCGCCGGGCGCGTCGATCACGAATTGCGGGCAGGCATAGCCGGTGGTGTGCCCGCGTAGGCCCTCTATGATCGCCAGCCCCTGATCCACGCTGGTGCGGAAATGGCCCGAGCCGCGGATGGGATCGCACTGATAGAGGTAATACGGCTTCACCCGGCGCTTCAGCAGCCCCTGCATCAAGGGCTTCATCACGTCGATGTCGTCGTTGATGCCCTTGAGCAGCACCGTCTGCGAGCCCAGCGGGATGCCGGCATCGGCCAGCCGCGCGGTGGCTTCCGTCACTTCCGGCGTCAGTTCCGCCGGATGGGTGACATGGATGCTCAGCCACAACGGATGATGCTT
>DAIERN010000224.1:0-293 GCA_027346765.1 Chloroflexota bacterium
TCCGGGTCCTCTCCAAGTTCAGCGGTGATGCCAAGAAGGGTCACGCCCTCTCCGCCATGGCGGACGAGATGGCCGCCCTGACGCGCCTCAGGCGTGTCTCCCGCCGCGCCAAACCGCTTAAATAAACCCGCGGCCGTCGGTACGGTTGGAGAGTAACGGATCATGACCACCTTGAGGATCCCCCAGACGGGAACGGAGCGATTGAAGCGCGGCTTTGCGCGGATGCAGCAGGGAGGCGTGATCATGGACGTCACGAACGCCGAGCAGGCCACGATCGCCGAGACCGCCGGCGC
>DAIERN010000224.1:303-620 GCA_027346765.1 Chloroflexota bacterium
GCGGTGGCCGTCATGGCCCTCGAGCGGGTCCCGGCGGACATCCGGGCCCAGGGCGGCGTAGCGCGCATGGCCGACCCGAAGAAGGTCCGGGAGATCCTGGATGCCGTGAGCATCCCGGTCATGGCCAAGGCCCGCATCGGCCACACGGCCGAGGCGAAGATCCTCGAGCACCTCGGGGTCGACATGATCGACGAGTCCGAGGTCCTCACCCCCGCCGATCCTTTCTTCCACATCGACAAGAAGCCCTTCCACGTCCCCTTCGTCTGCGGGGCCCGGAACCTGGGCGAGGCCCTCCGTCGCATCGACGAGGGCGCCGC
>DAIERN010000225.1 GCA_027346765.1 Chloroflexota bacterium
CCCGCGACACCTCGGTAGAGAGCGCGCGCCGGTAGGGCCGGTCCGACGTCATCGCGTCGAAGGTGTCCGCCAGCACGAAGATACGCGCGCCGAGCGGGATCTCGTCCGCCAGCAGGCCCTGCGGGTAGCCCTTGCCGTCGAAGCGCTCGTGGTGCGCCAAGACGAGCGTCGCCGCTCCGGAGAGGAACGAGATGTCCTTGAGCATGTCGTGCCCGATCTTCGGGTGGCGCCGCATATCGGCCCACTCCTCGTCGGTCAGCGGTCCCGGCTTGTGCAGGATGGTGTCGGAGACGCCGATCTTGCCGACGTCGTGCAGCAGGGCGCCCCGCTGCATGTCCAGCCACTCGTCGGTCCCCGGCGCGATGCCCATGTGATAGGCGATCTCCATCATGTACTTGGCGACGCGGATCGAGTGGCCCTTGGTCTCGCGGTCGCGCGCGTCGAGCGCGGAGACGAGGGCCTCGAGCGTGCCGTCGTACGTCCGGCGCAGCTCGTCCGCCATCTGCAGGATGTCTGTGTTCGCCTTCGTCAACTCGTGGTTCGTCTTCCTCAGTTCCTCGACGTTCTCGGCCGTCTTGTCGATGTACTGCTTCATGGACAGCCGCACCAGGAGCGGC
>DAIERN010000226.1 GCA_027346765.1 Chloroflexota bacterium
CTCGTCAGGCTCGCCAAGCTCCATCTCCAGGCACTCGAGGCCCTTGACCCAGCCCTTGTCGTCGCCGACGACCCTGACAGGGGCGGTGAGGAGCTTGAACTGGACCCCTTCGTGGCCGGCGTGCTCGACCTCTTCCTTCCTTGCGGGAAGCTCGTCCTTAGAGCGGCGGTAGACGATGTAGGCGTTATCCGCGCCGAGCCTGAGCGCCGTCCTGACGGCGTCCATCGCGACGTTGCCGCCGCCCACGACCGCCACGTTCTTGAACCTCTTTATCGGCGTCTCGTAGTTCGGGAACTCGTAGGCCTTCATGAGGTTGGAGCGCGTAAGGAACTCGTTGGCGGAGTACACGCCGTTCAGGTTCTCGCCCGGCACGCCCATGAACCACGGCAGGCCCGCGCCGTTGCAGACATAGACCGCGTCGAAGCCGTCTTCCTGCATGAGCTGGTCGATCGTCTTGACCTTGCCTATGACGTAGTCGAGCTTTATTTCGACGCCAAGCTGCTCAAGCACCTTGACCTCGCGGTCGACGATGGCCTTCGGGAGCCTGAACTCCGGTATGCCGTACACGAGCACGCCGCCCGCCTTATGAAGAGCCTCGAAAACCGTGACCTTGT
>DAIERN010000227.1 GCA_027346765.1 Chloroflexota bacterium
GGCGAGACCACCGAGGAGACGGCGCTCCGAGAGGTGACCGAGGAGACCGGCCTGCTGGTCCGGATCGTCCGGCCGTTCGATTCCATCGCCTACACCTTCGTCCAGAGCCGGACGCGCATCCACAAGACCGTGCACTACTTCCTGATGGCGCCCATCGGGGGCGACCTCGCGCGCCATGACCACGAGTTCGACGAGGTGCGCTGGGTCGGATTCGACGACGCCGCCGCGCTACTCACCTTCGAGACCGAGCGGGCGCTTGTCGCCCGAGCAGGCGCCGCAGCGGCCGGCGGGCCGTTCCCCGGCGCCGGCCAATCACAGGAGACCCCGGACGCATGACTGACAGCCCCACCCCCGCGCCGCAGCCCACCCCGCTCCTGGATCGCCACGAGGCGCTCGGCGCCAAGATCGTGGACTTCGCCGGCTGGCTGATGCCCATCCAGTACGCCGGGATCCTCGAGGAGCACCGGGCCACGCGCTCGGCCGCCGGCCTGTTCGACCTGTCGCACATGGGCGAGCTCGTGGTGGAGGGCCCCGAGGCGGGCGCCGCCCTCGCCGCCGCCCTGGTGACCGACCCGCCCTCGCTCGCGGTCGGCCGGGCCCACTACTCCATGAT
>DAIERN010000228.1 GCA_027346765.1 Chloroflexota bacterium
TGGCGAGCAATTCGTCGATTCCGGACGCGGCGAGCTCGAGCATCTCGTTCAGCTGGGCCCGCGTGAACGACGACCGTTCGGCCGTCCCCTGCACCTCGATGAAATTCCCGTGCGCGTCCATGACGACGTTCAGGTCGACGTCGGCCCGGGAATCCTCTTCGTAGTTCAGGTCGAGCATGGGCTCGCCGCCCACGTATCCGACCGAAACGGCCGCGACCGGGCCGCGAAGCGGATTTTCAGCGATCAGCGATTCGCCGAGCATTCGCCTGACCGCGAGGCAGAGGACGATATACCCGCCGGTTATCGAGGCGGTGCGCGTGCCGCCGTCCGCCTGGAGCACGTCGCAGTCGATGGTTATCGAACAGCCGGGCATGCGGGACAGGTCCGCCGCTCCGCGGAGCGACCGGGCGATGATGCGCTGTATCTCGACCGCCCGCCCGTCCCGCCTGAACAGGTCGCGGCCCGTCCGCGCCGGCGTCGAATACGGAAGGAGCGAGTATTCGGCCGTTATCCACCCGGCTCCGCGCTTCGCCGCATGCTCGGGGACGTCGGCGTTCACGCCGGCCGCGCAGATTATCCGGGTGCCTCCCATTTCGAACAAGACCGAACTGT
>DAIERN010000229.1 GCA_027346765.1 Chloroflexota bacterium
CGCGCATCGCCGATGTGCGAGTTGTGTGCCCACACGACCACCCGCGCCGCGCCCGCGCGCTGCCGGTCGAGATGGTCGATGAGATGATCGAGCGTGTCGGCCATGTGGCGGTCGCGCAGATTCCACGAGTTGACCGCGTCGCCCAGCATCGTGCGGTAGTACTCCTCGGCATCGCCGACGAAGTGGCCGCCGTAGCGGTAGGTCTCGAGGCTGAGCAGCGTCGGCCCGCCGCCGCCGCGTGCCCGCGCGACCGCCGCGAGCGCGACCGCGAGGAACCCGCCCAGCCCCCACAGCACTTCGCCCACCGCAACCTGACCCCGTTGCACCGCGAGCCACACCCACAGGAGGACCACGGCTCCGGCGCCGGCCGCCAGCGGCGCGGTGAGCCCGGCGGGCCAGCGCAGCAGGACGACGCCGAGGAGGTCCTGGTAGACCGAGCGGCCGGGTCGGGGGTGGCTGAGCTCCGCCTCGCCCAGCGCCCGCGCCACCGCGAGCGCGCTCTCCCCCTGGTGCTGCACGCTCGCCAGGTCGAGGTCGGCGAGGTCGTCGAGCGGCGTGTGGTAGTGCGAGACCTCGCCGATGAAGGCGAAGTTCATCCCCGCCATCCCGGCG
>DAIERN010000022.1 GCA_027346765.1 Chloroflexota bacterium
GCGCGTGGCAATGGCGACCAGCGGCACTTCCGCGTCGAGCAGCGAGATGGGGCCATGCTTGAGCTCGCCCGCGGCGTAGCCCTCGGCGTGGACGTAGCTGACTTCCTTGAGCTTGAGCGCGCCCTCGAGGGCCACCGGGTACGTCACGCCGCGGCCGACGAACATGAAGCCGCGCGAGTTGACGTAGCGCCGCGCGAGCTCCCTGGCGGGCTCCGCCAGATCGAGCGCGCGCTGGGCCTTGTCCGGAAGTGCGCGCAGCTCAGCGATGAGCTGCCGCTCGCGCTCGCGCGGCAGGCGGCCGCGCAGCTTGGCCATCTGCGCCGCCAGCAGGATGAGCGTCGTGACCTGGGTGGCGAACGTCTTGGTGGCCACGACGGCGATCTCCGGGCCGGCCTGCAGGAACAGCACCGCGTCCGCTTCGCGGGTGATCGCCGAACCGACCGTGTTGGTCACGGCGATGATTGGGCAGCCCTGCTGGCGCGCGTAGCGGACCGGGGCGATGGTGTCGGCCGTCTCGCCGGACTGCGTCACCGCGACGACGAGCGTCTTGTCGTCGAGCGGCGGCGGGCTGTAGCGGAACTCCGAGCCGATGTTCCAGCGCGCGGGCATGCGCAGCCAGTCCTGGAAGACGTAGGCGCCCACCGCGCTCGCGTAGTTGGCCGTGCCGCACGCGACGAACTCGACTCGCTCCACCGCGCGCAGCTTGTCGGCGAGCGGCTCGAGCTCGTCGAGCTCGATCGTCGAGTCGTGGACGCGACCGGTGATGGCGGCGCGGATCGCCGTGGGCTGCTCGTGCATCTCCTTGAGCATGAAATGGGCATAGCCACCCTTCTCGGCGGCCTCGATCGACCAGTCGATCTCGTCCACGACGCGCTCTCGCGGCGAGCCGTCGATGCCGGTTATGACGACCGCGTTGGCGTTGATGTCGGCGACGTCTCCCTCCTCGAGGAAGATGACCTTGCGCGTGTGCGCGAGCACCGCGGCAACGTCGGACGCGAGGAAGTTCTCGCCCTCGCCAATGCCCACGATGAGCGGCACGTTCATGCGCGCGCCAACGAGGCGGTTCGGCTCGGCGGAGTGCATTACCGCCACCGCATAGGCGCCATCTGCCTGGCGCAGGGCGGCACGGGTGGCGTCGGCAATATCACCGGCGTAGGCATCCTCGATGAGGTGCGCCAGGGCTTCGGTGTCGGTGTCCGACGAGAGCGTGTGGCCGCGCGCCTGGAGATCGTCGCGCAGCTGCTTGAAGTTCTCGATTATGCCGTTGTGGATGACCGTGATCTGGCCCGAGCAGTCGGTGTGGGGGTGGGCGTTCATGTCGTTCGGCCGGCCGTGCGTCGCCCAGCGCGTGTGGGCCAGGCCTATCGCGGCCGTCGGCGTGCCGTCTTCGAGCAGCGCCGTGCGCAGGTTCTGGAGCTTGCCGGCGCGCTTTTCGACGAACATGTCGCCACCGGATGTCACCAGGGCGATGCCGGCCGAGTCATAGCCGCGATACTCGAGGCGGGCAAGACCCTCCAGCAGGATGGGCGCCGCCTGGCGCGGCCCGATGTAGCCGACGATTCCACACATTCTCAGTCTGTTTCCTTCCGCGTCCTAGTTCAGTCTCTCGGCCGCCAGCGCAGCGAGCGAATCGGCCAGTGCAGCGACCTGTGCTTCGTCCTCACCTTCGACCATGATTCGCAGCGCAGGCTCCGTTCCGGACGGCCGGACGAGCAGGCGGCCGCCGTTTGCCAGCGAACGTTGTGCATCCTCAACGGCACGTGCGAAGCGGGGGTCTGCCTCCCACTGGTCCTTGTGACGTACCGGGATGGCGCGTTGCTGCTGCGGGAATAGATGTATCTGCGCGGCCAGCTCGGACAATCGCTTGCCCGTGCGGGCGACGATCGCCAGCAATTCGAGCGCGGTGACGATGCCGTCACCGGCCACGGCGTGCTCGCGCACGATGATGTGCCCGCTCTTCTCGCCGCCCAGCGCGGCATCCATGACCAGCATTCCATCGAGGATGTACTTGTCGCCGACAGGCGTGCGCCTAAGACTCCCGCCCGCGGCCGTTACAGCCTTCTCCAAACCGCCGTTGGACAGGACGCTGGCAACGACGATGCCGTTGGCGAGGGCGCCCCGAGCGAGGCGATCGAGGGCGATGATGCCGATCAGCTGATCACCATCGACCACCCGTCCGGTCTCATCGACCGCCACGCACCGATCGGCGTCGCCGTCGAGCGCAAAGCCCATGTCGGCGTTGGTCTGGGCCACGATCGCGGCCAGCTGGGCCGGGGCGGTGGCGCCGCAATCGAGATTGATGTTCAGGCCGTCCGGCTCGTTGAAGCGCGCGTCAACGGTGGCGCCGGCGCCGGCCAGGATGCGCGGCGCCACCGCCCCCGCGGAGCCGTTGGCGCAGTCGAGCACGACCCGGGCGTCGCTCGGGCAGCGCGCGGCGATTTCGAGCCGGTGGCGAACATAATTCTCCAATTCGGCCGTCGCGTCGTATTCGCGGCCCAGGCCCGCGTTATCAGGGCCGGCCAGCTCGTCGGCGCGGAAGATGAGCGCCTCCAGCTCCTCCTCCACCGGATCGTCGAGCTTGAGACCGCGCTCGTCGACCACCTTGAGCCCGTTGTCGCGCGCCGGGTTGTGCGACGCGCTGACCATGACGCCCGCGCCGTGCTTGTCGGAAGCGGTCAGGTGGATCAGCGCCGGAGTGGGACATACGCCCAGCTTGTGAATGTCCGCGCCCAGGCTCATCGCACCGGCAGCCACGGCCGCAACAAACATGTCGCCCGAGCGGCGGGTGTCCTGGCCCAGCAACAGCGAACCGCCCTTGCCCAGCAGGCGTGACGCGGTAGCACGGCCCAGGTCGAAGGCCAGCTTGGGCTGCAGATCAACGTTGGCGACGCCGCGAATCCCGTCGGTCCCGAAAAGTCGCGTCACGGCGTGGCGCTCGGCGCGGGCGACGGCGGGGTGATCGCGGCCGGCGTCACTGACACGACCTGGAGCCCGGGCGGCGGAACGACGGAAACCACCATTGGCACCGGGCCGGCGGTATCGACGGTCGCCGTGACCTGCGCCGCGCTCAGCGAGTTGAGCAGGCTCAGCGGGCCGCTCAGCACCACCGTGACGGTCGTGGGCGGAAACGGAACGCTGGGCGGTGGTGCCGGCTGGACGGCTACCTGGAACGAGCGCGTGCCCGTTTCCTCGACGATGGTCAGCACGACCTTGACCTGGTCGGAGCCGTTCACGCTGAGCCCAGCAGGCAGGTCGAGGCCGACGTTCGCCTCCAGGTCGGTGGTTCGGCCCTGGACGTTTATCGGCTGCGTGGGCGCGCTATCCAGTCCGCCCAGGATCGACGCCTCGCCGCTGAGCGTCACCACCAGCGGCTCGACGGTGACCGCGCTGATGCGGTAACCCGCGGCCGGCACGCCAGACAGAATCGGCACCACGGGGAGCGACCGATTGGCCAGCTCGCGCGCAACAGCGATGCGCACCCGCGCCCGCTCGGGGTCGATCTCGACATTACCCACCTGGTTGCCGTTGCCATCCACGGCCATGAGTTGGATCTCGCGATCCACGTTGAGCGCCGACGCATCGATCGACACCCGTGCGACGACCTGGCTGACCTGGTCAACGCGCGAGCTGGCGCCACGTAACGTGACCGTGCCGGGATCGACCTGCGGCGGACCCAGCGTCAGCCCGTCGGCGACGCTGCCCAGCGACACCGTGATGGGCATCGCGCGCACCTCCACCGGGTCCAGCTGGACGGCGACCTGGCGCGGCGTGAAGTCGACGACTTGGATGCGCGGATCGAGAGCGACCACGGTCACCGGCACGTTGACCGCCTCGCCGCCGGGCGTGGCGCCGACCTGCGACAGATCTACCGTGGCTCGAAATGAATCAGGGCTGAGGACGCCAATGTCCAGCGGCGCCCGGTAACGAATCTGGGTTACCGGGGCGAGATCCGACAGCAACGTCGCGCCCGCGGGTGGCCGTATGGGATCGACCGGCACCTGTCCGGTCCAGGTGCGGACGTTCTGGCCCAGCACAATGCCCGTGTAGAGCACCGTAGCGAGCAGGATCGCGCCCAGCCGCAGCGGCCAGTTGCGCAGCAGGAGGCCAGTGACTCGCTTCACTCTGGTGGGTTGCTCGAAGCAGCCGCAGGGCTGCTGGGAGGACCGCTCTCGGCGCCGCGGCGACGCGGCCGGCGCGACGCGATGCTGCGCGAGATCTGGGTGGCGCGGTCGGGCAGCCGGACGCGCTCCGGCAGCCGCACGGCAGTCAACGGCGAGTTCTCAAGCAGCTCGACGAGCGCTTTGGCCAGTCGCGGCTCGTCGAGGTCGCGCACGATGCGGCCGCGCTCCACCAGGCTGACGCTGCCGGTCTCCTCGCTGACAACGACCGCGATGGCGTCCGTTTGTTCGGTGATGCCCAGCGCCGCGCGGTGGCGGGTGCCAAACCGCTCGCGGTAGACGCCCGTTTCGGACAGCGGCAGGACGACGCCCGCCGACACAAGGCGTTCATGGCGCACGATCGCCGCCCCGTCGTGGAGCGCCGAATGCGGCGTGAAGATCGTCTGGAGAAGCTCAACCGAGAGCTGAGCGTCAATCATGACGCCCGTCTCTGCGGCATCGGTCAGGCCGGTTTCACGCTCGATCACGATGAGTGCGCCGGTCTTGCGAGCGCCCAATGCGACCGCCGCCTTGGCGAGGGCGGCCCCGACTCTCTCCGACGATGCCCGAGCCCCGGGCGCCAGCAGCCAACCCATCGACCCGAACCGGCCGATTCGCTCCAGCGCGCGGCGCAGCTCTGGCTGGAACACGACCACGAGTGCGAGCAGGCCGACCACCGCGCCCGCCTGGAGTATCTGCGACAGCAGCTGCAGCCCCAATGCCTGGGCAAAGACGTAAATGACGTAGAGCACGGTCACGCCGATCACCAGGCGCACGGCACGCGTGCCCCGGATCAGGCTGAACAGGCCGTAGATGAGAAGCGCGGTCAAGCCGATGTCCAGGAGCGCGATTGGCTCAACCTGGAGGCTTTTGACCAGGTCGACGAGCTGGTCCATCCCGGCGATTGTAGGCCGCAAGGAGTTCGCGGCCGCGCTCCGCAGGAGCGGGGCCGCGGACGACACGCAGCAGAGCCCCTGAGGGCTGCTGCGGAGACTGAGCGGCTAGCCCCGCGGAAGCTCCCGGGCGGCCGCGGCCACCTGCTTGTCGGGCTGCAGGTCAAGCAATCGGTCGAGCAACCGCAGCCGCTCCTGCGCGCGCTCGTGCCAGCCGCGCGCCATCCAGGCGCGCGCAATCTCGAGATGGACGCGCGGCGCGGATGAGTCCAGCGACAGCGCGCGCAGGCACGCGTCGAGCGACGCGTCGTGATGGCCAGCGACGCGGTGCTCGGCCGATTCGGCGAGCCACGCGTCAATCGCCGCATTCACCTTGCCCGCGAGGCGCGCCTGCTCGCCGCGCGCCAGGTGACGGTCCGCGGCCGATGAAGGCGACGCATGGTGGTTGGCAGCAGCCATGGTCGGGCCGCTGCCATTGATACGCTGCTGCATCTGGGCCGCCTCGGCGCGCCGACCAGCGGCCAGCAATGCCGCCGCACGGCCAGTCAGCGCATTGACGTCGCTGGGGTCGAGCTCCAGAGCGCGGTCGTAGGCCGCGAGCGCGTCGCGCGTCTGGCCAAGGCGAAGGAGCGTGCCGCCCAGCGCGACGTGCGGCACTGAACGGTCAGCGGCAAGCTCGGTGGCCGCGCGATAGCAGCGCAGCGCCTCCTTCAGCTGGCCTGAGGCCACGAACTGGTGGCCGGCGCGCAAGGCTTCCGCGTAACGGCCGTAAACGTCTTCCATCGCAGCCAGTCTGCCGTGCGCCAATGTGCACCCGCTATGGGGCTACTGGGCTATGCCCAACCTGACCGGTGCCGCCAGACAAAACGTGGCCGCATCAGCGGCCGCGATTTACCGCTTCGTGTACTGCGGGGCCTTGCGGGCTCGCTTGAGTCCGTACTTCTTGCGTTCCTTCATGCGCGGGTCGCGCGAGAGGAAGCCGGCCTGGCGCAGCGGCAGGCGCGCACCTTCGGGATCTGACTGAAGCAGTGCGCGGGCAATGCCGTGGCGGATCGCGCCGGCCTGACCGTGGTGACCGCCACCCTCGACCTTGATCATCGCGTTGTAGCGGCCCTCAGTGTTGGTCACCTTGAAGGGCATCGTGATCTCAGTCAGGTCAATGGCGTTGCCGAAGTGCTCTTCGAGCGAGCGGCCGTTGACGACGATCTCGCCCTCGCCCTGGAGCAGTCGCACACGAGCGATGCTCGTCTTGCGCCGGCCGGTGCCGTAGAAGAAGGATGTAGCAGCCGACATCAGCGAGTCGAACCTCCCTTTGGCAGCGGCTCGGGCTGCTGCGCCTCGTGCGGGTGTTCGGTGCCCGCGTAGATCTTCAGCTTGCGCAGCTGCTGCACGCCCAGCTTGTTGCGTGGCAGCATGCCTTTGACAGCGCGCCGGATGACTTCTTCCGGTCGGCGCTCGAGCAGGTCGCCCAGGGTCTCCTCGCGGTAGCCACCGGGATAGCCCGAGTGACGCGAGTAGGTCTTCTGTTCGGTCTTCTTGCCGCCGATCGACACCTTGGCCGCGTTGAGCACGATCACGTGATCGCCGGTATCGATATGGGTGGCGTACGAGGGCTTGTGCTTGCCCTCCAGCACGAACGCGATGCGTGAGGCAAGCAGGCCCAAGCGCTGGTCTGTGGCATCCACCACGAACCAGTGACGATCGATCTCGTTAGCCCGCGGGCTATATGTCCTGCTCATCACTCCAGATTGTCCTGCTCTTCCTTTTTTCTTGTCGCGTGGCGCGGCCCCATGGGGACTCGCCACAGTGTCAGGCCTCTTGCCGCGGCAGCTTCGCCGTGGAACGCCGGATGGTGTTCCTTCAGCGCATCCGCCAGGTCTGCGGCACTTGCCCTGCCCTGCCCCACCCGCAGCAGCGCGGCGACGATGCGCCGCACCATGCCCCGCAGGAACGCATCGCCGATCACGGTGATGGTGATCAGGTCGCCCCTGCGGATGACGCTCAGCCTGGTCAGCGTTCGCACCGGCTGGCGATCCGTTCCGCCAAAGGCGGAGAAATCGTGCCGGCCGACGAAGACCTTCGCTGCCGCGGCCATCGCCGCGACGTCGAGTCTGTCGCGGATGCCAAGCGATTGGCGCTCGCGCAGCGGGCTGCGCGGTCCGTTCCAGATCAGGTACCGGTATTCCCGGTGCTTGGCCTGGTGACGCGGGCTGAAGGATTTCCCGACCGGAACCACCGGACCAATTCCGATGTCCCTGGGAAGACCTGCCGCGAGGGCTTGCTGGAGCTCCCGTCGACCGAGTCGCCCGTTGTAGGTGAAAGCGATCACCTGCCCGCGGGCGTGGACCCCGGCGTCGGTGCGTCCGGCGCCATCGACGACCACCCGGGTTCCCCCGGACAGCCGGCTCAGTGCGCTTTCAAGCTCACCCTGGACCGTCCGGCCTTCAGGCTGCACCTGGAAGCCGGCAAAGTCAGTGCCGTCATATTCAACCCGCGCGCGGTACCGCACGGGGACGCTCTTTCGAGCGCGCTTTGCTGTCGCGGCCATCTGGCCGCTCTTGCCTCTGCCAGCCATTGGGCCGGCAACTGTCAGACCAGCTCGAGCTGGACCATGGGCGCCGCATCTCCGTTGCGCGGCCCGATCTTGACGATGCGGGTGTAGCCACTGCTGCGGTCGCCGTATTTGGGTGCGATCTCGTTGATCAGCTTGTCGATGACGAGCGGCTCGTCGGGCAGCTGGGCGATGATCTGGCGCCGCGCGGCAAGCGAGCCGTCCTTGGCGAGCGTGATGACATGCTCCACCTGGCCGCGCACTTCCTTGGCGCGTGCCTCAGTGGTCTTGATCTGCTCGTAACGCAGGACGGCGACGATCAAGTTCTTGAACAGCGCTTTGCGCGGGCCGGTCTTGCGACCCAGCTTGCGGCCGTCGATGCGGTGCGCCATCTGAGCTACTCGTCCTCGTCCATGTCGGCGAGGCCGTCCTCGGGATCGAAGTCGGCTGCGTCTGACGAGCCGTCATCCGGCGGCAGGAAGCCGCGCATCCGGAGGCGCTCCTTCATCTCGTCGAGCGACTTCTTGCCGAAGTTGCGCATCCGCAGCAGGTCCTCATCCTGGAGCTGCAGCAGCTGGCCGACCTTGACGATGTTGTTGCGCTTCAGCGAGTTGTAAGCGCGCATGGGCAGATCGAGCTCTTCGATGGGCATGTCGAGCATGTTCGGCGGCAGCGACGGCGCGCCGGCGACGCCGGCCTCGCCGGCCACGAGCGCCTTGCCCGCGGCCGTGAACAGGCTGAACTGACCGACGAGGATCTCCGCCGCGCGGCTCAACGACTCTTCCGGGGTGAGGGTCCCGTCGGTCTCGATCTCGATGGTGAGCTTGTCGTAGTTGGTCATCTGGCCGACACGCGTGTTCTCGACCGTGTAGTTGACCTTGCGCACGGGCGAGAAGATCGCGTCAACCGGGATCACGCCAATGGGCAGCTGCTCGCTGCGCTCAGCGGCGAGATAGCCCACGCCGCGCTCGACGGTCATGTCAATCTCGACCGGCACGTCGTCCGAGTCAAGCGTGAGCAGGTGCTGGTCGGGGTTGATGATCTCGACGTCGGCGTTGGCCTCGATGTCCCGCGCCGTGACCGCGCCCGCGCCGGACTTGGAGAGGCGCAGCTGCACGGGATGCGGCGCATAGCTCTTGAGGCGCAGCTTCTTGACGTTGAGCACGATCGCGGTGACGTCCTCGACGACGCCGGGGATGGTGCTGAACTCGTGATAGACGTCGCGCACCTGGATCGAGGTGACCGCGGCGCCCTCGAGAGAGCTCAGCAGCACCCGCCGGAGCGCGTTGCCAATGGTCACGCCGTAGCCGGCGGGGAGCGGGCTGGCCTCGTACTTGGCGTACCAGTCCTGCGTCTCGCCGACGGCTTCGATCTGGGGGTTTTCTAGCTCAATCACTGTTGTTACCTCGAATAGAACTCGATGACCAGCTGCTCATTGAGCTCGGCTGGCATCTGGTCGCGCCGCGGCAATGCGGTGACGCTGCCCGACAGCTTGTCGGCGTCAACCGACAGCCAATCGGGCCGCTGCGCACCCTTCATTGCTTCACGCGCGTTCTTGAAATATTCCGACTTGCGGCTCGCCTCGCGCACTTCGATACGGTCGCCCTCGCCGGTCGCGTACGACGGCACCGTCGTGGAACGGCCGTTGACGGTGAAGTGGCCATGCGACACCAGCTGGCGCGCCTGGGCGCGGCTGGTGGCAAAGCCCATCCGGAAGACGACGTTGTCAAGGCGCGTCTCGAGCATCCGCAGGAGGGCCTCGCCGGTGACGCCGGAGCGGCGCTCGGCGGCGTCGAAGTAGTTCTTGAACTGGCGCTCATGCACGCTGTAGATGCGGCGCATCTTCTGCTTCTCGCGCAGCTGCACGCCAAAGTCAGAGACCTTGCGCCGGCGAACGCCGTGCTGGCCGGGCGGGGTGGGCCGGCGCTCGAAGGGGCACTTCTTGGTGTAGCACTTGGCACCCTTCAGGAAGAGCTTCATGCCCTCGCGCCGGCAGAGGCGCGAAACGGGACCGCGATACCTAGACATTCGTAACTTCCTTCGTCCTAGACCCGACGGCGCTTGGGCGGGCGGTTGCCGTTGTGCGGGATGGGCGTGACATCGGTGATGGCGGTCACTTCGAGCCCGGCGGACTGAAGCGAACGGATGGCCTGCTCACGGCCCGCGCCGGGGCCCTTCACGAAGACCTCGACCTGGCGCATGCCGTGCTCCATGGCCTTTCGAGCCGCCGCCTCCGCCGACAGTGCGGCGGCATAGGGCGTGCTCTTGCGCGAGCCCTTGAAGCCGGCCACGCCGGCGCTGCCCCACGAGACCGTGGCGCCACCCAGATCGGTGATCGTGATGATCGTGTTGTTGAAGCTCGCCTGGACGTGGGCGTGGCCGGCCGGCACGTTCTTCTTCTCGCGCCGGCGCGTCTTCTTGGCGCCCTTCTTCTCGGCCATCAAACCGTGGTCGCTCCTACTTCTTGCGCTTCACGCCCACCGTCCGCCGCGGTCCGCGGCGCTGGCGTGCGTTGGTCTTCGTTCGCTGGCCGCGCACAGGCAGGTTGCGCCGGTGGCGCAGGCCGCGGTACGAGCCGATCTCCTGGAGTCGCTTGATGTTGAGCGCCAGCTCGCGGCGCAGGTCGCCTTCAACCTTGTAGCGGCGGTCGATCAGCTCGCGCAGCCGGTTGACCTGGTCTTCGGTCAGGTCGCGCACACGGGTGTCGCCGTTGACGTTGGCCTGGGCAAGGATCTTCTGGCTCGTAGGCAGGCCGATGCCATAGATGTAGGTCAGTGCGACCTCGACGCGCTTCTCGCGCGGGATGTCAATGCCGGAGATACGTGCCATTGCTCGCCCTAGCCCTGTCGCTGCTTGTGCTTGGGGTTGGGGCAAATGACCATCACCACGCCGTGGCGACGGATCACTTTGCAGTTATCGCAACGTGTCTTGACTGATGCCGAGACCTTCACAGGAGTCCTTCTACTTGAGTCGGTATGTGATGCGTCCGCGCGAGAGGTCGTACGGCGACAACTCGACGCGCACCCGATCGCCGGGCAGGATGCGGATGAAATTCATCCGCAGCTTGCCGCTGATGTGCGCCAGGACGCGGTGCTTGTTCTCCAATTCGATGGCGAACATCGCGTTCGGCAACGGCTCGATGACCGTGCCCTCTACTTCGATCGCGTCCTTCTTGGCCACAGGCGGCGGCAGGCTCCTTCAAATAAGACTGGCAGTGGATGAGGTCCGGTTTGGGGAGCCGGAGTGACCCGGCCACCGGACGCGGTGACGCGCCAGGCACGGCCCGGCGCACGAACGAGGAGTGTACCAGAGAAGTCATCTCGACGGCAACGCCTGGGCCGCCGTGGCGGACGCGGTCAGGATGCGCGGGCCGTCGTCGGTCACCGCGATCGTGTTCTCCCAATGCGCGGCGAGTGACCCGTCGGCGGTGACCACCGTCCAGCCATCGTCACGAATGCGCACCTCGTGCCGGCCGCCCAGCGTGAACATGGGCTCGATGGCCAGGCACAGCCCGGGCTCGATGCGCCGGCCGCGCGACCCGGTGCGGTAGTTGGTGACCTGTGGCTCCTCGTGCATCTCGGTGCCGATGCCGTGACCCACGAACGCGCGGATGATGCCGTAGCCGGCTGCGCGAGCGACGTCCTCGATGGCACCCGAGACGTCGGCCAGGAACGCGCCGGGCTGAGCCGCGGCGATGCCGGCGTACATCGCCTGCTCCGTGGCCGCGACGAGCTGGCGCACGTCGTCGGGCACCTCGCCCACGATGAAGGTGCGTGCCGCGTCACCATGCCAGCCCTCGACGATGGCGCCGGCATCGATCGACACGATCTGGCCGTCGCGGATGCGGCGCGAACCGGGCACGCCGTGGACGATCTCATCGTCGATCGACACGCACAGGGTGTGGCGATACGCCGCCACGCGGCCGGGCACGCCGATGAACGATGGCGTCGCACCTTCAGCGCGGATCATCGCCTCGGCGATCTGGTCGAGCTGCAGCGTGGTGATGCCGGGCTTGATCTCAGCCGCCATGCGGTCCAGGACGCGCGCCACCAGGTCGCCGGCGACAGCCATCTTGTCGATCTGGGGGCGGCTCTTGAGCGTCACCCGCCGATCGGGCGTCATACCGACAGGCGCCCTAGCGCGCCGGCTGGGCGAAGGCGCGCAGCAGCGCATCAGTGACGTCAGCCACCGGCTGCTCGCCATCGACGGTGCTCAGCACGCCCCGGTCGGCGTAGTAATCGACGACCTCGAACATGGGCGGCAGCTGCTGCTCGAGGCGCGCCGCGATGGTCGCCGGCTTGTCGTCGTCGCGCTGGTACAGCGGCGCGCCATCGACGTCGCACACGCCTTCGACGCGCGGCGGCCGGGCAGTTGCGTGATAGACGTGATCCGGCGCCACGGTGCAGATCCAGCGCCCGGACAGGCGGCGCATCAGCTCGTCGCGCGCCGGGTTGCTGCCGTTCCGCGCCTTCAGGACGAGCTGCAGGTCCTCGAGCTCGCGCTGGAGCTTTTGCGGCGTCTTCGGTGCGGTTGCGGTGCGGACGGCCATCGCTCTTCCCCTTGATCGTTGTCCTGTCGATGACCCGG
>DAIERN010000230.1 GCA_027346765.1 Chloroflexota bacterium
AGCGCCCGCCGCGCCAGCAGGGCGCGCAGGCGTTCACCCGCGACCGCCAGGCGGACCTCGACGAGCTCGCGCCGCCGCGGTGCTCCGAAACGTACCGGCCAGTGGTAGAGGCGTGCACTCGCGGCGTCGGCGCGCCGGTCGCGCGCGGCCACCAGCGCGAACTGGCTGACACGGTCCAGCAGCAGCAGGCGCTTCTCGTCGAAATGCGCGAGCGGATCGAACCCGCGCACCTCGGCGGCGATGCCGGCGCGCAGGCCCTCGCGCGGCAGCGACTGCAGCGGCGCGATGGCGCAGCGGCCGGACCTGAGGGCATCCCAGGTTGCGCTGGCGGTCAGGCCCAGCGGCGTCACCGCGCCCCAGGAAATGTACGCGCCCGCGTCGAGCACCATCGTCGCCTCGCGCGCCCAGAGCGTGCCATCGCGTTTCGCCGCGCTGCGCGCCTTGACGCGCGCGGGCTGCCGCGCCGCGCTCGAGGAAGCGGGGGCGCCGCACCGACGTTGCGCGAGGCAACCGGACCGGGTACGTTGGAGTGCGCAGACGACCGGAGGAACCAATGACGGCAGAGCCCGCAAAGCGCCTGCTCAACGAGTGCGAGACCCCGACGAGGACGCA
>DAIERN010000231.1 GCA_027346765.1 Chloroflexota bacterium
GGTCCACGTCGCCGAAATCCGCCCATTCGCGGAACGGCCAGCCTTCGTCGCGACACACCCCCGCGAGCCGGTCCTTGCCGAACACGAGATCCGAGTACCACGCGGCCCAGCGGTCGCTGTCGCCGTCGCCGACGAACGCCACGAACCGCCCCGCCGAGCGATGCGCCAGCACACGCTCGCGCTTGCACGTTCCGCAGACCAGGCACGACGGATGGCCGTACGGGAAGTCGAGCCGGAACGGACGGGCGGAGAAATCGAGCCGGGATGTGGCAACCGGCACGTCGCCCACGCCAAGGCGCTCAAGGCACGGCTGGACGTAGAAGCCCAGGCCGTCGCTCACGACCTCGACGGCCACGCCGAGCGCGACCATTCCGCGCGCGAACGCCGCGAAGGTCGGATCGGGGCGCTGGGCGAGGACCGTCGCCTCGAGCTTCGCGCGGTCCTGCTCCAGGATGGTCGCGTCCCACGCGAGCAGCGTGCGCGAGCCGACCTGCCCGGCCACGTAGGCGTCGTCACGCGAACGCCAGTCCGCGTCCGTGGCGTGCGCAGCGAGGAGCACGTCGGTGACGTCGGTGCGGGAAATCGTCCCGTCGAAGTCGACGAGGACGCT
>DAIERN010000232.1 GCA_027346765.1 Chloroflexota bacterium
CCGGCACCGACCTCGACCGCAACGTGTCGCTCAAGCCCAGTCAGATGGGCCTCGGCATCTCGCCCGCCCTTGCCCGCGAGAACGTGGGACGCATCGCCGCCAGGGCCGTGGAGACGGGGGCGTTCGTCAGGATCGACATGGAGGATCACACCACCACCGACGCCACGCTCGAGCTGTGGCGGGCGGTTCGCCCCGCGGGCGAGCACCAGCCCGGCGCCGGCGGCCGTGACGTCGGCGTCGTCATCCAGGCCGCCCTGCGGCGCAGCGACCGCGACGTGGACGCGATGATCGAGGCCGGCGGCCGCGTCCGGCTGTGCAAGGGCGCCTACAAGGAGCCGCATGACGTCGCCTACGCCGACAAGGCCGAGGTGGACGAGGCCTACGAGCGGCTGATGCTGCGGCTCATGCGCCGCGGCAACTACCCGGGGATCGCCACCCACGACGTGCGCCTGATCAGGCGGGCGATCGAGGTGGCCAAGGCCGAGGGCATCGCGCGCGACGCGTTCGAGTTCCAGATGCTCTACGGCATCCGGCGCGACCTGCAGGAGCAGCTCGCGGGCGCCGGCTGGCGGGTCCGCGTCTACGTGCCGTTCGGCGCGCAGTGGTACC
>DAIERN010000233.1 GCA_027346765.1 Chloroflexota bacterium
CGGCGCCGCCGCGATGCGCTCGGCGAGGGACTTGCAGCGGCGGTGGTCGTCGGCCAGGCGCGCGATGTTGCGGCGCAGCGCGTACAGGCCGGCGGCGGCGACGATCCCGGCCTGGCGCATCCCGCCGCCGAGCAGCTTGCGGGCGCGGACGGCGCGGCGGACGAACTCGGCCGAGCCCAGGTCGAACCCGGCGGCCTCGTGGTCGGTCATGGCAGCTCCATCGCTGGCGGGTTGGACCGGGCCCAGCGCTCGGGCCGGAACCCGAGCCGGGCGGCGGCGGCGTGCGCCGCCTGTGCCTCGGCGAGAACGCGGGCGTCGGCCGCGGCCCGCTGCTGCTCGGCGTGCTGGCCATCGCCGCGCTCGCGGCCTTTCCGCTGGCGGTGCACAACCCCTACTACGTGCACCTGGTCGAGACGATCCTGATCTACGCCATCGTGCTGTTCGGCCTGGACATCGTGGTCGGCTACACCGGCTCAGGGAAATCCATCACGACCCGTTCGCTGGTTTACCAGGCCATCCGGCAGGATTTCCGCCTGCTCCTGGCCGACCTGGACGGAACAACCTTCCCGATGCTGGCTGAACACCCGGCATTGCAGGCTCCGGT
>DAIERN010000234.1 GCA_027346765.1 Chloroflexota bacterium
GCGGTGGCGTACCGTGAAAACGATCTTCCCGCCTCGGGGGAACGGAGGAAGGAGAGCGACCGGGGGACGTTCTTCATGGCCCGGTGGAGAGCGGTCGTGGGCGCGGGGCCGGCGGCGGCCGCCAGCCGATCCGCGTCCAGCAGGTAAAGGTGCGCCTCGATGTTTGCGTCGATCGCTTCCGCCGTCGCACCTCCGCGGCGCAGGTGGGACAGGAGCACCGCCGTCCCCAGCGGCGGTTCCGCGGCCCGGGCGGCGGGCGGGTGGATCAGCAGGAGGTCCGGGCCCGCCATCTCTCCCCGTCAGTCGTCCTCGTCCACGATTTCAAAGTTCCCCTCGTGCTTGCAGTGAGGGCATTGCTCCGGGACCTCTTCCACGTCGATCTTGAACTCCTTCCCGCACGCGGGGCATAGTACGACCCATTTGCTCACGACGTCGCCTCCTTCCGGATTGCGCCGCCGGACCGTTCAGTACGCGGCCTTCTCGACCCGGTCCCCCTTGCGGAGCGGGTCCGCCGCCGTGATCATGTTCAGCGGCGTCGCGCGCCCGATCGTCACCTTGACCCGATCCCCCGCGCGGAAACCCGACAGGTCGATCCCCG
>DAIERN010000235.1 GCA_027346765.1 Chloroflexota bacterium
TCTAGTGCCACCGGGCTGGTGAACGAGAACCCGAACGACAGCAATACCCCGAAGGCCAGCAGGAAGCTGATCGGATCGTGCGCCACAGCAGTCCACGCGATCGCGACTATCACCATGGCCGTGCCCAGCAAAAGCACGAACCGGGTTCCGCGCGTGCTGACGAGGTGCCCCGCCAGCGGCATGCCGATTCCGTAGCACAGCATGCCGATGGCGACGATCGACGCGAGCAGGCTGCGGCTGAAGCCCAGATCCCGCGCAATGGGCAGGAAAAATGGACCGATGCCCAAGCGCATTCCGGTCGTCAATAAGGTGACGATCGTCGCCGCGGCCGGCAACAGCGGCGGCCCGGTCGGCTACCCCGGCGCCTACCCCGAGGTGATCGCCGTCGGCGCCTGCGACTCGAGCGACCAGGTGGCCGTGTTCTCGAGCCGCGGCCCGCAGGTGGGCTTCATCGCCCCCGGCGTCGACATCCTCTCCGACAAGATGGGCGGCGGACTGGTCAAGCTCTCCGGCACCTCGATGGCGACCCCGCACGTCGCCGGGCTGGCGGCCCTGGCTTTCGCCGAGGGCGCCCGCACCCCGGACGCGCT
>DAIERN010000236.1 GCA_027346765.1 Chloroflexota bacterium
GTCTCGCGCGCCTCCTCGCCGTCGAGGAACACCAGCCACACGGTGTACTCGCGCGGCCGCTTCGCGAGGACGCGGCCGAGCTCCAGCAGGAGCGCGGTGCTCGAGCCGCCGTCGTTCGCGCCCACCGCCTCGACGCCTGCGCCGTGCGCTGCTTCGACCTCGTGACCCGCGCCGGCACGACCGGGTGTCTCGCCCTCTCGCGGCTGCAGGACGAGGGGATCGTGGCCGGGTGCGAGGGCGACGTGCCGGCGGCGCTGACGCTGCTCTGGCTGCGCCTGGTGGGGGGCGGGCCGGGGTTCATGGCGAACCCGCAGGCGATCGACCCGGCGGCCGGCGCGCTGTGGCTGGCGCACTGCACCGTTCCCCGCCGCCTGGTGACGCGCTACGCGCTGCGCTCGGAGCAGAGCTCGGCCGAACTGCAGATCGAGGCGTCCCTGAAGGCCATCGCCGACGCGGGGCTCTCGCCGCACGACATCGACGGCATCATCCCGCTCGGCATCACGGCGCTCCCGGCCGAGGCCTACGTCACGAACTTCGGCATCGAGGACCTGCGTCTCTCGGCGACCACGCCGCTCGGCGGAGCGAGCC
>DAIERN010000237.1 GCA_027346765.1 Chloroflexota bacterium
GCCTCGAGCGGGTCGCCGTCTACGCCAACCCCCGCCAGATCCCGCACCAGGCGTGGGCGAAGGTGGCGGCCGGCCTCGCCCCGCTGGTGGCGCAGCCCGCGGCGACGATCCTGGCGGAGCTGCGCGAGCACGACGGGTTCTTCTACGTCGCCAAGGGTCTCGACCCCAAGATTACGGACCCCGTGCTGCGGCTCGGCCAGCGCGGCGTCGGGACGCTGCGCACCGAGCAGCGCGTCTACCCCGACGGTTCGCTCGCCGGCCCGACGGTCGGCTTTCTCGACGCCGACGGGCGCGGCCAGGCGGGCCTCGAGGCGTTCTACGACCGCACGCTGCGCGGCGTGCCCGGCGTCTACCGCGTGCTGCGCGACGGCCAGAAGCTGCCCACCGCGCTCGACCTCCGGCTCGAGACGCCGGGGCGGGCGGGGCAGTCGCTGGTGATCAGCCTCGACTGCCGCGTGCAGGAGGTCGTCGAGGAGGAGTATCCGGAAGAGCCTGTAGTCGAGGAAGCAGTAGCAGTGCCCCTGCATGTGGCGACCCCACAGGCGGTCGTTCAGCAGCGCGAACCGGCACCAGCCTATGAGCGC
>DAIERN010000238.1 GCA_027346765.1 Chloroflexota bacterium
GGACACGATGAGTTCCGGCGGCCGGTCGAGGAACCCCAGCGAGGCCAGGCGCACGCAGTCAACCGGAGTGCCGTCGGTGGCGAACCCCACGCCCCCGTCGGCCATCTGGACCTCCTCGACCCAGAGCGGCGCGCGCATGGTGATGCTGCGGGCGGCGCCGGTGCGGTTTGAGTCCGGGGCGACCACGGTGACGTCGCCCAGCGGCTCCAGGGCGACCCGCAGTGCGGCCAACCCCGGCGAGTCGATGCCGTCGTCGTTGGTGACGAGGATGCGCGGCCGGGGAGAGGACAGCGGCACCAGAGGTTGCGAGTGGACGGCCATGACGCAGAAGGATAGTCGAACCCGGGTCGGCGCGCCACCGGCGGTGTCGCGCCCGGCCCGCCGTGACGCCACCCGCGCGGCCGCCGCCGGCCGAGCCGCTTCAGAGAGTCGGCGCCTCCCGGAACGTTGCCGCCGGCTCGTACGGTCCGAAGTAGTCGCCGTGGCCCAGCGTGACCCCTGCCCGCCTGAGGGCCACCGCCTCACCCTTCTCGAAGCAGTCGGAGGCGATCACCCGCATGCCATGCCTCGCGGCGAACCGC
>DAIERN010000239.1 GCA_027346765.1 Chloroflexota bacterium
CCCGGTCTCCACCTCGATCTTGGCGATGCGGTCGCGGAGGCGCTCCGGCACGCCCTCGGCGGCGGCCTCCCGAGTTGCCGTCTCCGCGAGGAGGCTGACCGTGGAGATGGGGGTCCGTAGCTCGTGCGACAGGTTGTCGATGAACTCGGTTCGGATCTGGCGGAGGCGGCGCAGCTCCGAGACGTCCTCGAGGGTGACGACGAGTTCCCCGTCGTCGGTTGGTGCCGCGCGCACGATGACCGTCCGCGACTCGCCCGCGCCGACGCGGGCTTCCATCGTCCCGCCGCCGTCGTCGAGGAACCGCTCGACGCGCAGGTCGAGGAAGGTCTCCATGACGCTGCGGCCGAGGAGCCGCCCGGGGGCGACGTCGAGCAGGGCGTGGGCGCGGGGGTTGGCACCGCTGACGCGCCGGGCCGCGTTGAAGCGGAGGACGCCGACCGGCAGCAGGTCGTCCAAGGGGTCACGCGGGGTGGCGCGGGCGGGCTCGGGATCCATCGCGCACAGGGTTGCACAGGCGAGTTGACCGCGCGTTGGCGTTAGCGGGCCCGGCGCACCTCGGGACCGTTCTCGGCCGCGCCAG
>DAIERN010000023.1 GCA_027346765.1 Chloroflexota bacterium
GCGGTCGACGACCCGGTGATCGGTCCGGGCGGCGCCCTGATCGGCCAGGTGGTGGAGGTGGGCACCAACTACGCCCGGGTGCTGCTCATCACCGACACCCGGATCCACGTTGCCGGCCTGGTCGAATCGAGCCGCGCGATCGGCTTGATCAGCGGTCACCTTGGCCAGCCGATGGTGATGGAAAACATCCCCGCCGAGGTGGTTGTGAACCCGACTGAATCGGTCGTCACCGCGGGCATCGAGCTCGCCGAAGGCATTCGCTCGCCCTTCCCCAAGGGCCTGCTCATCGGCACGATCGCCAGGGTCAGCCGCTCGCCCGATCAGCTTTTCCAGACTGCGCTCGTCACCCCGGTCGCTGACCTGGACCGGCTCGAGTACGTCCTGGTGATCACGAACTATGAAGGCGGGCTGCCGGAGTCCTCGCCGTCGCCCACGCCAGGGACCTCGCCGACGCCCTAGCTGCGACCGGGTTTGGGCGTTGGCGCAATCCCGTAGCCGGGAATGAGCAGCTCCTGGCCGACAAAGATCCGGTATTTGGGTGGCTTCAGATCGTTGAGGCCGACGATGTCCTCCCAGTTGACCTGGAACATGTCAGCGATGGCGGTCACCGAGTCGCCGCGCTGGACAACGTAGGTGAACGGCGGCGGCTCCTGCGTCCGCACCGGCGACGGCGTGGGCGTGTGCCGCGGCTGGTCGCTGGGCTGTGGGCTGACCAGGCCGCTGGGCGGAGCTGATTGACCCGCGCCCGGGGTGGGCGTGGGCGGCGCACCCACCGGTGGCGGCACGGCCTGCATCGTTGCCACGACCCACGCGGCAAGCAATCCGCCGCTCGCCGCCAGGATCAGCACGACCATCGCCGCGAGGACCCACGGCAGCGCGGCCTGCGCGCCTGAGCGCTCGCGTCGCGTCGGTGGCAGGTCGGGCGCGCGATTTGGCGCGGCGTCATCGCCGGACGATGGCGGCGCATCGGGCAGCTGCGGTTGAACGGGCTGATCGGCCACGCGCGCAGAGTAGCCAACATGGGCGGGCCACGCCCCGTCGCCGCACCCAACTGCACCCTTTGTCACCGCCGGCCGCCATCGGTGCTGGGTGGGTGGGGACCATCTTGGTATGGCACTGGGAAACCTCAGTGACGACGCTGCGCTGGTAGGCCTTTGGCCAACGCCCGCGGGTCGCAGCCTCAGACCCGCAGACAGGTAAGGTCGAGCCGGTCCGCGAGGGCCGGCTCGACGCTTGTCGGGCACCCGCGGGGCCGCTCGGCGCATTCCCGGCGCTGTCCCTCGGTAGACTCACCGGCAGTGACGAGCGAGGCACATACCGGCACGTGGGTCGTGCTGCCGACCTATAACGAGATCGAGAACCTGCCGCAGATCGCGCCGGCAATCCTGGAAAAGCTGCCTGAAGCGACGCTGCTCATCGTTGACGATTCGTCGCCAGACGGGACGGGCGATCTGGCCAACCGCATGGCGCTGCAGAACCCGCGCATCAAGGTTCTGCACCGCGCGGCCAAGCAGGGCCTGGGCAAGGCCTACACCGATGGCTTCCGCCACGCGCTCGACGCTGGTGCCGACCTGCTGATCCAGATGGACGCCGACTGGTCGCACGACCCGTCGTACCTGCCGGGCATGGTCGCCGCGCTGCACAACGACGCGGACCTCGTCATCGGCTCGCGCTACGTCAAGGGCGGCGGCGTCCGCAACTGGGGCATCCTGCGCCGCGTTGTGTCGCGCGGCGGATCGATGTTCGCGCGCACTGTTCTGGGTCTCAAGGCGCATGACCTGACTGGCGGCTTCAAGGCGTGGCGGCGCGCGACGCTCGCGGCGATGCCCTGGTCAAGCCTGCACTCGGGGGGCTACGTCTTCCAGATTGAAACCACGTTCCGTGCGTCGCGCGCCGGCGCGCGCGTGATCGAGCTGCCCATCGTCTTCGTCGACCGCCGCCTGGGCGCGAGCAAGATGTCGCGCCGGATCATCTTCGAGGCGCTGCTGGTCGTGCTGCGGCTGCGCTGGGAGGAGCTGCGCGGCCGTTAGCGCTCACAGATCCTGCACAGGCTGCGCAATCGGGCGCGGCGCGGTACGCTGGCGGGCCCATGGAACCTGACGACCAGCCGTTCGCGCCTTCCGACGACGATTCGGACGCGCCCGTGCGGCTCCATGAGACCGGCATGACCGCTGATGGCGACGTGCACGCCCAGAACGTCAACATCACCCAGGGTGGGGCGCGCGACATCTCTGCGACGACCGTGTCGATCACCCAGGGCGGCGCCTCGCAGGTTCACGCCGAGCAGATGAGCCTCAGCCAGGGTGGCGTGGCCATTGCCCGGACGGCGAGCTTCACCGTCAATCAGGGCGGCTCGGCATTCGCCGTCGTGTCCGACCAAGCCACCGTCAACGAGGGCGGTAGCGTGCTGGTGCTCGTCGCCGGCAAGGTCAACGGCGACGGTCGGCCGCTGCTCGATTGGCGCTCCGCGTTGGCACTTGCCGCTGGCCTGGTCGTTGCCTGGCGCCTCGCGCGGCGCATCTTCTAGGGAGATCCACAAGCCAAATGACTTTTCGTCCGCGACGCCAGGCTCGCCCTGGCGTTGGTGCCCGCGTGCGTCGGCTGTTCGAAGATGAGGACCGTCAGCAGGCGACCGTAACCGTCCTGTTCATCGGTGCCATCGTGCTCGTCGTCCTCGCCCTGCTCGGCGCGGTCGGCCTGGCCTGGTACAACGACAACCTGCGTCCGCTGGCGAAGGTCGGTAGCGTCGAGATCGATCCGCAGCTGATGCGCGATCGCGTGGCGTTCGAGACGTGGCGCATCGGCCGCGACCAGGACCGCGTCACGGAGGCGCTCCAGAACAACGAGATCGACAGCACGACGGCTTCAAGCCGCATTGATGCGCTCAACCAGCAGCTCAATGCCCTGGGCAGCTCGGGCCTCGATGACCTGATCGACATCGTCTACCAGTCGCAGCTCGCGACCGATCAAGGCATCAGCGTGACGCCGGACCAGGTGACCACGCTGCTTGATAAGGAAGTCGCGGGCGTGGAAAAGCGCCACATGTGGGAGATCGTGGTCAAGCCAATCGCGGCTGATCCCACGGCGGGCCCCACGCAAAGCGAGCAGAAGGCCGCGCTCGACAAGGCGCAGGCCGCCCTCGACGCCGTCAACGCCGGCGGCGATTGGGCGACCGTCGCCCACCTGTACAGCAACGCCGACAGCGAGCCTGCCGGGGGCGACCTGGGCACCGCCACACCCAACAAGATCAGCGATCTCGAGTTCCAGAAGGAGCTGTTCGAGCTGCCGCTCAACGGCACGACGGGCATCGTCAAGGGCGCCGACGGGTACTACCGCATCGGCCGCGTCACTGAGATCCAGCCGGCGGGCGAGCAGGCCGGTCTGCGCGACCAGCTCTTCTCGCGCCTGCCGGAGAGCAGCGTACGCCGTCTTCTGACCTATGAGTCGGGCGCCGGCCAGCTGCACGACAAGATCACCAACGACGCCCTTGCCGCCACGCCCGAGCAGGTCCGCCTCGCGGTCATCTACATCCAGGGCGACGCTCCTGACCCGTCGGCGAGCCCAGACCCGATCGCGGCCCAGGGCGAGGTCGACTACAGCGAGATCGTCTTCGCGCCCAACGACAACCTCGACGCTGCCGCCGATCTGCCGGCCGACGATCCGGCCTGGACCAAGGCGCAATCCGACGCCCAAGCGATCTACGCTCAGCTCAAGGCGATCGCTGATGTTGAGCAGCGCAAGACCACGTTTGCCGACCTCGCGAAGACCAACAGTGACTCCGACACCGGCCAGGACGGCGGGTCCGTCGGCTTCGTCACCCGAGACCTGCCGCCAGCCGCGGTTGGCGACGCGCTCTTCACTGGCACCTACACCGCGGGCGACCTCGTCGGCACGGGGCCCATCAAGGGCGACGACGCCTACTACGTGCTGCTCTTCAACGAGAAGCGCGCGAGCGTCAAGGACCGCATCCAGGCCGTCAAGGACGCGCTCGCCGCGCCGGGCGCCGATTTCAACGCCATCGCCGGTCAGCTGTCAGAAGGTCCGGAGAAGAAGGACAACGGCGAGATCGGCTGGCTCACCAAGGACCAGCTGAGCACCCAGATCGGCGACAAGGTCTTCGCGCTGGCCGTGGGCCAGGTGAGTGACCTCATCCCGTTGGGCGGCGGCCAGTACTTCGTCAAGGTTGAGGAGCGCATGGCCCGCCCGCTCGATCCCGACCAGATCCCGAACATCCGCGACACCGCGTTCACCAAGTGGTACTCAGACAAGCTGACCGCGGCCGAGGCAGATGGCACGATCACCCGCGCCGACGGCCAGACATCGGGCGGCAACCTCAACGACGGCACGCTCCAGTAGCGCCGCCGCGTCGGGTTTGAAGCGGCGCGACCTGTAGGCTGGTTGGAAGATGGATTGGTTGCTCGACGAAGTTGAGGCGCGCTTTGGCGTGACCGCCGCGGACGGGCTGCAGCTGCTGTCAGCCGGGACTCTCGCAGCGCGCCCGTTCGATCCGGGCATGGCGCTGGTCATCGTTGGCGGCACCGCCGCAGACGAGGCACCAATTCCCGGTCGCGCGGCGCACGGCGCCTCACCGGCCGCCATGCTGCGGGCGCTTTACCCGACCGACCACCCGGTCCAGCCGATAACGGGCGGCCAGCCTGCGCAGACGGTGGCCACGATCGCCGACGACGCACTGCGCGCGAGCACCTGGTTCGTGCCTGCGGTGGAGGCTCTCGCCAATGTCGCGAGTCCGCACGCGCTGCCCTGGCTGGTCGCGCGGCTGCGCGCGCCCGATGGCTGCCCGTGGGACCGCGAGCAGGACCACCTGTCACTGCGCAAGTTCCTGCTCGAGGAGACGTACGAGGTCTATGACGCCCTCGAGCAGGGTTCGACGCCGCAGCTTGCCGAGGAGCTGGGCGACCTGCTGCTGCAGATCGTCCTGCACGCCCAATACGGCGCAGAGGACGGCGTCTTCGACATGGCCGACGTGCATCGCGCGGTGGTGGCCAAGATCGTCCGCCGGCACCCGCACGTCTTTGGTGACGTCGTGGCCAACTCGGCCGCGCAGGTCATCCGCAACTGGGAGCAGATCAAGGCGGGTGAGCGGGCAGGGCGGACGGCGAGTGACGCCAACATGCCCGCTGCTTTCGAGGGTCTGTCGCGCTCGCTGCCCGCGCTTGCCTATGCGCAGGAGATGCAGGAGCGGGCCGCGTCGCTGGGCTATGACTGGCCGTCGCTCGAGGGCGTCCTCGACAAGGTCAAGGAAGAGTCGGCGGAGATCATCGCCGCCCGGGACGACCACGAGAAGCGCGAGGAGTTCGGCGACCTGCTGCTCGTCCTGGTCAACATGGCGCGCAAGCTGGGCATCGACAGCGAGGCCGCCCTGCGTGCCGCGAGCGCCAAGTTCGCCGCGCGTTTCGCCGGCGTCGAGCGGCTCGCCGCCCAGCGCGGCGTGGACCTCAAGACGCTGACGCTCGACGAGCTCGACGAGCTGTGGCAGCAGGCCAAGAAAGAGCAAGCCGGGGCAGGGAGTGCAAAGGTGACTGCATCGTGAGCATTGGTGGTGGTCGGTTCCGCGCGGATGGTCGGTCGCCGTCGCAGCTGCGCCGGGTGACCTTCAGCCTGGACGTCCAGAAATGGGCCGAGGGCAGCGCGATCATCGAGATGGGCGACACGCGCGTGCTGTGCGCGGCGAGCATCGAGGAACGCGTCCCGCCCCATCTGCGCGGCAAGGGCGAGGGCTGGGTGACCGCTGAATACAACATGCTGCCGCGGGCGACCGCGGAACGGACGCAGCGCGAGGTCGTGAAGGGGCGCCAGGGCGGGCGGACGATGGAGATCCAGCGGCTCATCGGCCGGGCTCTGCGCGGCGTCGTCAACACCACGAAGATCGGCGACCGCACGATCACCGTCGACTGCGACGTGCTCCAGGCAGACGGCGGCACGCGCACCGCGTCCATCACCGGCGGCTATGTTGCCCTTGTTCTGGCGCTGCGCAAGATCGGCGCAGAGGGGGCGCTGGACGGCCAGGTCGCGGCGGTCAGCGTGGGCATCATCGACAGCGTGCCCATGCTCGATCTCGACTACTCGGAGGACTCGCACGCCGAGGTCGATTTCAACGTGGTCGGCACTTCGGGCGGTGCATACGTGGAAGTGCAGGGCACGGCGGAGGGCAAGCCGTTCGACCGCGCGGGCATGGATCAGCTCCTGGGCCTCGCCGACAACGGTCTGGCGCAGCTGTTCAGGATGCAGCGCAAGGTCCTGGGCATCGCCGAGTGAGCGCTACGCTGCGCCATCTGCCCCGCTATACCCGCACTATGGTTATCGAGCGGGTAGAGCGCGGCGCCGACCGGCTCTTGGCCCTTGCTCGCGGGGCGGCCCCGCACGGAATCCCGGGGCGGGCCGCCGGTCAGACCGCCGATCCGGCCTGTCCAGCCCCGCTAAGCCCCCGGTAGTGATAGTGCGGTTGCGCAAGCGTCTATTGGTTGCGACGGGGTCCAGCCACAAGCTGGCTGAGCTGAAGCTGCTGCTGGATCTGCCCAACACCGACCTCGTGTCGCTCGCCGATGTCGGCATCACCGACGATGTCGAGGAGACCGGCGCGACCTTTGAAGACAACGCCCGACTGAAGGCCAAGCATTACGGCGCGATGTCCGGCCTGCCCACGCTGGCCGACGACTCGGGCATCGAGGTTGATGCGCTGGGCGGCCGGCCGGGCGTCAAGACGCGGCGCTACTCAGGCGCGGACGCGACCGACGCGAAGAACAACCGCAAGCTGCTGGGCGAGATGAACGGCTTCTACGGCCCCGACGAGCGAACGGCGCGCTATCGGTGCGTGCTGGTGCTGTTCGAGGATGGCGCCGTGGCGGAGGTGACGCGCGGCACCTTCGAGGGCCGCGTGGCCTTCACGCCGCGCGGCACCGGCGGGTTTGGGTACGACCCCATCTTCGAGCCGCTCACCGAAGAGCCGGGCGGCCGGACCGTGGGCCAGCTCACGACAGAGGAGAAGAACCGCGTCTCGCACCGCGCCCTCGCCGCCCGCGCGATGCGCGAGAAGCTCATCGCCCGCGGCTACTAGTTATCCGGCGCCGTGGCGCCAAGAAGCGGTGACATGCCATCAGGAGAATCGACCCTGCACATTTGGCAAGGGCCGTGGTCCCCCACTAGTGGTCGCCGTTTTCGCGGCGGTAGGGGACGTTGACGACCACGGTGTGCGGCCGGCCCAACAGGGCGCGGCGCAGCCGGTTGGCTGACTGGTTGTAGAGGATCCGCTCCCACCAGGAACGCGCCACGAACTCGGGGATCACCACGAACGTGATGGGCGCCTCGCGGTCCTCGGGCACCATCTGGTCGAGCACGTCGAGGTAGGCCAGGACCGGGCCCACGATCGCGCGGTAGGGCGACTCGACGATGACGAGCGGCACCTCGGGCAGCTGTTGCTCCCATTGCTCGCGGACGGCAGCGCCTTCGTCGGGTGAATCGGTGACCAGGACGGCCAGGATGTCGTCGGCGATGGAGCGGCCCACGTTCAGCGCCTGGACGACCGCGCGGTTGATGCCCGGCACGGGCACGATGACGCGCTCCTCGCGATGCGGCCCGGGCAGATGGACATTGGCGCGCACCGCGAGCTGCGCGGCACTCGAGGTGTACTGGCGCTTGATGAACAGCATCACCGCGATGAGCACCGGGATCAGCACGAGAACGATCCACGCGCCGTGGACGAATTTTGTAGCCGCGACCTCAACGGCAACTACCGCTGTCGTCGCCGCGCCGATGCCGTTGACCAGCGCGCGCTTGCGCCAGCCGGGAACCTCGGCGCGCAGTTTCGACCAACGCCGAACCATGCCCGCCTGGCTCAACGTGAACGCGATGAATACGCCCACTGTGTAGAGCGGGATGAGCGCGGCCACGCTACCGCCGAAGGCGACAATCAGCGTGCCCGCCACGCCGGCCAGGACGATGATGCCGCTATTGAAAGCCAGCCGCGCGCCGCGGAACTGGAAGATGCGCGGCAGGAAGCCGTCGCGCGCCAGGAACGACGAGAGCCGCGGGAAGTCAGCGTATGCGGTGTTGGCGGCGAGGATCAGGAGGACTGCGGTCGAGAGCTGGACCAACAAGTGGAACGGCGTGCCTGCGCCGACGAAGGTGCGGGTGATCTGGCTGATGACTGTTTCCTGCTCGGTCGGGTCGGGCAGGACGCCCAGCTGGCTCGCCAGGAAGCTCATGCCGAGGAAGATCGCGGCAAAGAGCGTGCCCATGAGCGTGATCACGATCTTGGCGTTGCGCGCCTCGGGCGGCTTGAACGCCTGGACGCCGTCGGCCACGGCCTCCGTTCCGGTGAGGGCGACCGACCCCGACGCGAACGCGCGCAGGATCAACAGGATGCCCAGCCCTTCGCCGGCCTCCTTCGTCAGCCACTCGGTCGGGACGTGGTACGTGGGCATCGTGCCCGTCGCAAAATGGAAGAAGCCGATCGCCAGCAGCCCGAAGATCGCCACGAGGTAGACGTATGTGGGCGCGCTGAAGACCAGGCCGCTCTCGCGGATGCCGCGCAGGTTGACCATCGCGAGCAGCACGACCAGAGTCACGCCGATCAGGACGCGCGAGTCGAACAGCGACGGGAAGATCGAGGTCAGCGCGGCAACGCCGGCAGCGGTCGACACGGCGACGGTCAGGACGTAGTCCGTCAGGATCGCGGCCGCGGCGGTGAGTCCGGGGAGCGTCCCCAGGTTGTCCGACGCGACGATGTACGAGCCGCCGCCCTTGGGATATGCCGCGATCGTCTGGCGGTAGCTTGTCACGACGATGGCGAGCACGATGACCACGCCGATCGTGATGGGCAGCGTCAGGAACAGCGCGCCCGCACCGGCCACGGCCAGGACGCGCATGATCTCCTCAGTCGCGTAGGCGGACGATGAGATGTTGTCCGATGCGAAGACCGGCAGGCCGGTCGCGACGTTCAGCCGCTCGCCGGCCTCCTCCTCGCTCGACAGCTGCCTGCCAAACAACGCGCTACGGACCCGGGCGATGGCGCGGCCGGTCGCGGTGCGCGGGCGTGACGCGGCCTCGCGCGCCACGAACGTTCGCTCGCCGGCGTACCGAAAGAAGGGCGCATGAGGCCGTGCGACGCGCACACGCCTATCGCCCAGTCGCCGGCCCGCCAGTCCACGCGGGTCCGCGCCGTGGTCAGAGTCGGTCATTCGTAGATGGGTTCGACCGCCAAGTCGGCGCCCCGGTCCTCCTGCTGGCTTAAGCGGTTGACTCTAACGCCTGACGCGAGACCCAGGCGTCGGGCAGCATCCAAGATCTGGTCGCCGGCGCTGATTCCGGCGACGACCACCCGCGGCGACGCGCCAGAAGCGACCATCTCAATGGCCTCGCGCACCATGCGCAGCTCGCGCTCTTGCCTGGCCTGCTGTGGCGCCCCTTGGCGCCTGACACTGCTCACATCGTCAGCGTGCGCCGCCTTGCCAAGAGAGAGTGGTCCCGATTACCCGCCTTTGGGCTTAAGACTTCCTAAGGACTGGTGATGCGGTAGCCCACTCCGGGCTCGGTCACGATGAGCTTCGCCAGGGCACCGCTGGCGTCGGCGGCGGCCAGCTTGCGCCGGAGCTGCGAAACGTGAACGTAGACATACGAGTCCTCGCCCCGGTAGGCCTCGCCCCAGACGCTGCGCAGCAGCTGGCCCTTGGTCACGATGGCGCCGATGTGGGCGAGCAGGACACGCAGGATCTCGAACTCGCGCGGCGTCAGATCGACGCGCGTCCCGTTGACGCTGACCTCGTGCGCAGCCGCGTCCAGGACGAGCGGCCCCACCGTCACGCGACCGGACTCATCACGCGTTGGGCCGGCCGCGCGGCGCAGGGCGACGCGCAACCTGGCGTTGAGCTCTTCGACCCCGAATGGCTTGGTGACGTAGTCATCCGCGCCGCGATCCAGCGCCGCGACCTTCTCGCGCTCGTCGTAGCGGCCCGACAGGATGAGGATCGGTGTCGTGGCCTCGCGCCGGATGCGCTTGATGACTTCGACGCCGTCAATATCCGGCAAGCCCAGGTCGAGCAGGATGATGTCCGGCCGCCGGGCATCCCAGCGGCGCAGGGCCGACCTGCCGTCCTCAGCCTCTTCGACCCGGTAGCCCCGGCCACGCAGCTCGCGCGATAGTGCGGCGCGCGTCTCGACGTCGTCCTCGACCACTAGCACAGTCGCTCCCGGTGAACTTTCGCGGCGCAGCGTCATCGCGCGGCAAGCTCCAGCTCTGTCGGCACCTGCGCCAGCGGCAAATCGATGTCGACTGCCAGGCCACCCAGCGCACTGCGCCGCGCGGCAACCTTGCCGCCCATAGCCTCGACCAGGCCGCTCACCACGGCGAGGCCGATGCCCGTGCCGTGGCGCGTCATTCGCTGGCCAGGGACGCGATAGAACTTGTCGAAGAGGCGTGGGATCGCCCCTTCCGGCACACCGCGTCCGTCGTCCTCAACGGTCAACCGGGTCATCCCCGGACCGGCGGCGGTGGATGAGATGCGCACCGTCGTGCCGGCCGGCGTGTGGCGCATCTCGTTCTCGAGCAGGTTGCTCAGGACCGCGTCGAGGAACACCGGATCAGCCCGGACGACCTCGCGCCCGGCGTTGTTCTCGATGTGCCACTCGGACAGGCGCGGACCCAGCCGTTCGATCGCCGCGCCCACCGCGTCATCCAGCTCGAACGGCTCGTTGGCCGCGCGCAGGACGCCGGCTTCGATGCGCGACAGGTCGAGCAGGTTGGTGACGAGACGGTTGAGGTACTCCACCTCGCGCTCGATCGCCGCAACAGACTCCCGCCCCGCCTCAGAATCCGCGGCCGCTCCGCGCAGAGTGCCCGCAGCAGCCCGGATCGTGGCGAGTGGCGTGCGCAGGTCGTGCGACACGCTCTGGAGCAGCGCCGACTTGAGCGCGTCGCTCTCGCGCGCCAGCTCGGCCGCATGCGCGTCGGCCGCCATGCGGTCGTGGGCGATGGCCTGGCCCAGCTGGTCGGCGGCGGCGGACAGCAACCGCGTCTCATCGGCCGTGGGCAGTCCTTCGTCCCGCGAGCGCAGCGCCCAGACGAAGCCCAGCCCGACGCCACCGGCCTCGATCGCGACCCGATAGGTCTCCGCGTCAGTCGCGCCGCGCGCGCGGCCGCTGCCCGGCTGGTGGACGCGCACCCACTGGGCGGGCGTCGCCCCGGGCATGCGCCGCAGCTGGCTGATCGTCCCCGCGGGCGTTTCCGTCTGACCCAGCGTGATCCACACGCGCTCCATGTGCGCCTCAGCCTCGAGCTCGCGCGCAATGTGCGGCAGCACCGCGTCGATCGACTCGCGCATGGACAGGTCGCGGCTCACCGCGAACAGGGCGCGCGCCTCCCGCTCCCGGGCGCTGGCCAACTCCGCTCGCGACCGTTGCAGGGCCGCCAGCTGGCCGACCACGATGCCCACGAACAGCAGCAGCACGACGCTCAGCCAGACGCCGGGCTCGTGCATGGACAGCGTGTAACGCGGAACGGTGAAGAGGTAGTTGTAGAGGACGAACGACGCGCCGGCGGTGGCGACCGCGCCCAGCGTCCCGGAGACGATCGCGGCGGCGACCACGGCGACGAGATAGACCGCTGACGGATTGGGCACGCCCAGCACGTCCTGCAGCAGCCAGACGACCAGCGTGGCCGCGGCCAGGCTGGGTACGACCACCGCCAGAAATCGCCAGATAGCGCGAACGCGCGTCGCACTCATGGCGTTAAGCGTAGGCCCCTCCACGGCCATGGGTATCATCGGCCCGATGAGAGAGCGCACGTGATCTGCGCCAACTGCGGGACTGCGAACGAAGCCGGGCGGCGCTTCTGCGACGAATGCGGCGCGCCGCTCGCCGCCGCGTGCCCAAATTGCGGTGCCACGGACAACCGGCC
>DAIERN010000240.1 GCA_027346765.1 Chloroflexota bacterium
CGACGCCTGGTCGAGCTGTCGATGGCGGAGCTGGTGGCGGGGACGAAGTACCGCGGAGAGTTCGAGGAGCGCCTCACGCGCCTGATCGACGAGGTCCGGTCCCACCCGGAGGTGCTCCTTTTCATCGACGAGTTCCACACCGTCGCGGGGGCGGGGCGGGCCGAGGGAGCTCCGATGGACGCGGGGAACATCATGAAGCCTGCGCTGGCCCGCGGGGAACTCCGTTGCATCGGAGCGACGACGAACACGGAATACCGGCGCAGCATCGAGAAGGATCCGGCGCTGGAGCGCCGCTTCCAGGCGATCCAGGTCGTGGAGCCGGGAAGGGAAGAGACGCTGGCGATCCTCGAGGGATTGCGCGCCCACCGCGAACGCCACTTCGGGGTGACGATCGTCGACGAGGCGCTCTCGGCGACCGTGGACCTCGCCGTACGATTCGACCCGACGCGATTTCTCCCGGACAAGGCGATCGACCTGCTGGACCGCGCCTGCGCGGAGTGCCGGGTTCCCCTCCTTTCCATGGCGGCGCACTCCGATCGGTACGATCCCGTCGGCGTGGCGGTGGTCACGCC
>DAIERN010000241.1 GCA_027346765.1 Chloroflexota bacterium
GCTGCTCCAGGCGTGGTGGTCGGGCAGGTTATGCTGAGCCTCACCGGGGCGGGGCTGACGGTCACCGCGGTGGCGATCTTCGCCGTCACCTTGACCCTGGTCATCGCCCAACCCAAGGGGCTCTCGATCGGCTGGTCGGCCGCGGGCGGCGCGGCCGCAGCGCGCGGACTGCGCCAGTCCGCAATCGCGCGCGTGGCCGCGGCGTGGCCCAGCGCGATCAGCTCCTCGGCGCGGTAGAACTCGTACACCGCGCAACAGTCGCACGGCAGCTCGATCAACAGATCGGGCCGGTAAGCGGCCAGGCGCAGCCGCGCCAGGTTGCCCTGCATCAGCTCCATCGCCTGGCCCAGTAATTCCAGCAGGCCCGGCGTCTGCGCGCGCGGCTCGAGCACCGGCCCGGCATCGCCGTCATGGCCGATCAGGTGCTGCACGAAGCTGGCGAAGCGTTGGCGGTACGGCCCGGGCAGCGGCGGCGGCGGGGTGTCGGGGCCGCGCCGGGGGCCATCCAGGCTGACCGCGATCAGCACGTCGTAGCGCTCGCGCAGCAGCGGCGTCACCGGCACCGGATTGAG
>DAIERN010000242.1 GCA_027346765.1 Chloroflexota bacterium
TGGCGACGCCGACCTTCATGGCATCACCGTCCAATGGCAGGAATCTGGGTGGATCTGGCGAGTGTATCGGATGGCACCCTTTTGGGGGGCCGAATGGCCCGGAGTCTGGGCCTCGCCGGGCTGACCGCGCCTGTGCCGGCCCGGGCCTCGCGCGCCGTCCCCGTCTTCGCGCCCCTCAGGCCCCGCCGTCGTCAAGATAGCGGGGGAGCGAGAGCTCGAACACGGCGCCACCGCCCAGCCGGTTGCTGGCCCGGATCGATCCGCCCAGCGCGAGCGCCAGCTGGCGGCAGACGAACAGGCCGATGCCCGCCCCGGCCACCGTCGGCGCCGTTGACGGCGAGCGGTAGAACAGGTCGAACAGCTGCTCGGCTTCCGACTCGACGATGCCGGGCCCCTGGTCGAGCACCCGCAGGATCACCTCGCTGTCGGTGGCCACGACCTCGACGGTGACCCGCGACCCGGGCTCGCCGTACTTCGCCGCGTTGGTCAGGAGGTTGCGCAGCACCTGCTCGACATACATCTCCTCGCCCTGGGCGGGCGGCAGGTCGATCGGGATGACGGCCTCGAAGA
>DAIERN010000243.1 GCA_027346765.1 Chloroflexota bacterium
ATCCCTGTCCCAGCTCGCAGTGGAGATCGCGCAGCGTGGCCAGCTGCTCCGGGGTCTCGATGCCCTCGGCCGTCACCTCCACCCGGAGCGCGCGCGCCGTCGCCACGATCCCGCGCACCAGCGCCTGATCCTGCTCGTCGTCCGGCAGCCCCGCGACGAACGAGCGGTCGATCTTGAGCCCGTCGACGGTGAAGCGTTTGAGGTACGAGAGGGACGAGTAGCCGACCCCGAAGTCGTCGATGGCGACCTTGACGCCCAGCTCGCGGAACTGGGCGAGCATCTGCAGGGCGCGCTCGCGGTCGTGCATGAACAGGCTCTCGGTGATCTCGAGCGTCAGCGCCTCCGGCGGCAGGCCGGCCTCGTACAGCGCGTCGGCGAGCACGAACGCCGCCAGCGGCGTCTTTTCGCTCGGCTTCAGCACCACGCGGTTGTTGGTCGCCACCGCCGGCGCGACCTTGTGGATCACCTGGTTCAATGGATGGTTGAACGGCGTGATCGCCGCTATCACGCCCAGCAGCGGCTCCCGCAGCGTGTAGACCTTGCGGCTCTTGCCGTGATGGGTCAGGTC
>DAIERN010000244.1 GCA_027346765.1 Chloroflexota bacterium
GGCGGTGCTGGCCGAGCCGGCCGCCGCCGAGGTGGGGCGGCGCTACGCCGAGCTGCTCGGCGAGAACCTGAAGCAGCCGGGCTTCAAGGAAGTCCTGGTGGCGGCGCACGACCTCGACGCGCGGCAGGACGTCGTGTTCGCGGCGCTCGGCGAGCCCTACCGGCAGGCGTTATTCGCCGGCGCGCGCCGGGTGGAGGCGGAGGCGCGGGCGCTGGTCGCGCGCGAGTCGCGCCGCTCGCTGATCCGCTGGCGTGCGCTGGCCGAGTCATCGCGCGCCGAAGGGACGCGCTCGGCACGGCGCTCGGCCTGCGCATGCAGCGCCACGAAGCCGATCGTCTGCTTGACCTCGTGCGTAGCGGCGGCGTCACGCGCGCTCGTTCCGGCCGCGCGCCGCGGCCACCGGGTAAGCCTCGAGCATGGTCGCGCCGTGCTCGCGGCAATAGTGCAGCAGGGCGGCGTCGTCCCCGGCCTCGGGCCCCGGCTTGACCTCGCGCTTGACATAGGGGCGCATGGCCGGCGCATTGGCGATGGCGCGCGCGGCGCGCACGGCGGCCACCGCGCTGCGG
>DAIERN010000245.1 GCA_027346765.1 Chloroflexota bacterium
CCGGCCTCGGCGTGCAGAATCCCTACACCCTGCTGCTGATCCGCGACGTGCTCGCGCCCTACGGGCTGCCGATGGTGGTGGACGCGGGGGTGGGCACCGCTTCGGACGCCACCCTGGCCATGGAGCTGGGCGCCGACGCGGTGCTGCTCATCGCCCGCGCCTTGCCCGGGCCGCGGCTCGGCGATATGCTGGCGCTGGCCGGGGAACTCGGTCTCGAGACGCTCGTGGAGGTCCACGACGCGGGCGAGCTCGAGCGCGCCTGGTTCGACGGCGCCCGGCGCGTCGGGGTGACCGCCGGCGCCTCGGCGCCCGAGGTACTGGTGCGCGCGGTGGTCGAGCGCCTGCGCGCGCGCCGCCAGGCCGTCGAGACGGGCAACGTGTCGGCGACCACCAGCAAGGCCACGACCCCGGAGATGCTCGCGCTCCTGGGCAAGCTCATCGTCCTGTGGGGCGACCCGCCCAAGCGCAGCTCCCGGCGCGACCCCATGGAGGCCACGGTGGCGATCTGCTCCGGCATGCGCGCCATCACCCACTTCGTGTCCATCGAGCCGAAGATCAGCC
>DAIERN010000246.1 GCA_027346765.1 Chloroflexota bacterium
CGAACACTCCTGTTCAACAACGCAACTGCGTTCCGTGCGCTGTGCGTGGTGGCGATCCTCACCGGCGCAATCACTGGCGCCCACAAAGCCCTGAGCATCCCGTTCGCCGGGAACTGAACGCCGATGTCACCAGCCGATCGCGAAATCAGAAAGCGCGGTGCAGCCATCGCCGCATGCTTGGGCCTGCTCTGGCTATTCACCTCAGCCGCAGCCCACTCGACGTTTGATTACCTCCTCCAAAGCCTGCTTTACGGCTGGCCCTTGTATGTCTTTGTGGCAATCGTCTTGATCGTGCTGCTCTTCGTCATCACGGGCAATGCAGCCGACGCTTCACGTCAAAAGGAGAACGAACTCAGTCAGTCAGATCCCGCAGGCGGCGGTCGAGGTAGCGGCGATCGACTTCGTTAGTGGCGAGTTCGCGGGCGCGCGCGAGCGCGACGCGGGCGTCCTCGAGCCGACCCAGCCGGCGCAACAGCTCGCCGCGCGTCGAATGCAACAGGTGGTAATCGGCCAGGTCGCCTGACGCGGCGATCGCGTCGACGAGCGCGAGACCGGCGG
>DAIERN010000247.1 GCA_027346765.1 Chloroflexota bacterium
CCTTCACCAAACCCGTCGCCGCGAAAGAGCTCGGCGGGATGCTGGAAAAGCGGGGCATCCGGATAGAGCCCGACTTCGCCATCGAACGCGTCGACACCGACCCGAAGAGGCTCGTCTCGTACGACGAGCGCGAGGTGCCGTTCGACCTGGCGATCATCGACCTCGGCCTGCCGCGGATGTCGGGCATGGACCTGGTCAAGGCCTTGCGCGAAGCCGGCCAGCGCTGCCCGATCCTGATCCTGACCGCGCGCTCGTCGTGGCAGGACAAGGTCGAGGCGCTGAAGTTCGGCGCCGACGACTACCTGGTCAAGCCCTTCCACGTCGAGGAACTGCTGGCGCGCATCAACGCGCTGGTACGCCGCGCCAGCGGCTGGTCGAAGCCGCTGCTGGTCTGCGGCCCGATCCGCCTCGACACGACCGGGCAGACGGTCGCCGTCGAGGGTGCGACGGTGGATCTGACCAGCTACGAGTACAAGGTGCTCGAGTACCTGATGCTGCACGCCGGCGAGCTGGTGTCCAAGGCCGACCTCACCGAGCACATCTACCAGCAGGACTT
>DAIERN010000248.1 GCA_027346765.1 Chloroflexota bacterium
GAGAAGGGTGAGGAGGTCTGCGTCGAGAGCCTGCCTGGATGCAGACGACGCCAACGTGCCCGACATGATGCTGCGCTCCCTGTGCTGCCTGGATGGGTTAGGACGAGGCGCGTTCGCGCTTCGCCTCGCGTGAGGTCCGCTTGCGGTCGGAGGCGAGGAGCATCCGTTTCCGCAGACGAATCGACTTCGGGGTCACCTCGATCAACTCGTCGTCTTCGATATACTCTAGCGCACCTTCCAGCGTCAACACCCGCGGCGGCTCGAGGCTGATGGCGTCATCCGCCGACTTGGAACGCATGTTCGTCAGCTTCTTTTCCTTGGTCGGGTTGACGTCCATGTCCCCCGGCCGGGCGTTCTCGCCGACCACCATCCCCTCGTACACCTCGTCGCCCGGCGACACGAACAGCGTCGAGCGGTCCTGCAGGTTCCCGAGCGCGAACGCGACGATCGTGCCGTGCTCCATCGAGATGAGCACCCCCCGGCTCCGCCCCGTCAGGCTCCCCACCCACGGCCCGTAGTCGAGGAACCGGTGGTGCATGATGCCGGTGCCGCGCG
>DAIERN010000249.1 GCA_027346765.1 Chloroflexota bacterium
CCCTCGATCGCCAGGCGGACGTCCTCGACCATCTGACCCGCCGACATCTCCACGGCCAGCACGGCACGAGCGCCCTTGGCTGCGTCGCGCAGCGGCTCGGCCGGGAAGGGCCACAGCGTGATCGGCCGGAACAGGCCGGCGCCGATGCCGTCCTCCCGTAGCCGCTCCACCGCCGTCCGCGCCACGCGCGCCGCGCTGCCGTAGGCGACGAGGACGATGTCCGGGTCGTCGAGACGCTCGCCCGCCCACCGCTGCTCGGAGCGGCGGATCTCGTCGTAGACCCGCTGCAGGGCGAGGTCCTGTTCCTCGAGGTCCTCGGGCCGCAGGTGGAGCGACTTGAGGACGCGGGGCGGGCGGCTGGCGGCCCCCTCCAGGGCCCAGTCCGGACGCTGGCGCTCGAGGGTGCGGAAAACGGGGGCGACTGGCTCCATCGCCTGGCCCAGGATGCCGTCCGCGAGGAGCATGACCGGGGTCCGGTACCGCTCCGCGAGGATGAAGGCGTCGCGGACGAGGTCGATGGCCTCGGCGATGGAGGACGGCGCCAGGACGGGCACG
>DAIERN010000024.1 GCA_027346765.1 Chloroflexota bacterium
ACCAGGGTGCGTGGTGTGTACAGCGCGAGCAGCTCGTCGGGCAGGGTGGCGCTGCCATCAGGCACGGGGAAGCGGGCGCGCAGCGCGGCATATGCGGGCGGGTGCGGGCCCACGTCGGATGCGTGCCGGACGTCGTCGTCGTCGACCGGCGCGACGCGTGTCTCGCCTGGCTTGCCTTGGTCGCGACAGAAGGTGCAGCGGAACACCTTCCGGTCAGGCGCGGTCGCGCCGATCTCCCACAGGAACTCGTCGACGATCACCGGGCGGCCGCACGTCGGACAACGCGACGCGAACATCTGCTCCAGCACGCGCCGGAATTCGCCGTCGCCACGCGGGAGGGTCGCCAGCGTGGCTAACCCGGCGTCGAAATGACGCAGGTCAGGCGGCCGGAGCACGACCTCGGCAAGAAGCCGCGTCAGCGCAGTTGACTCGCAGACGTACACACGGCGCAGCGCGCTGATCGTGTTGCGCGCGATCCAGCCGCCGCGGCCGTGGATGTCGATGACGATGTCGCCCGGCGCGCTGCGCGCGGCGAGCTCCGCGGAGACGACATTATCCGGCGGCGGCGGGGCGAAGCGCTCGAAGGCAGGCAGCAGCGGTCCAGCGTCGGGCCGGATGAGTGATGAGAGCGGGTCCGCCATCGCCCCCGAGTCTATCTACGCCGCAAGGCATCCTCGATGCCCAAGTCCCCGCCCGGCCGATGTATATGTGCCGAGCCGACTGAATATGTGCCGACACGACTAGATATGCGGCCGACCGGGACTGCCAAAACGGTCGCCCCGAGCCAGCTGGACCAGGCGGAAGTAGCTGCCAACCCCCGGATAAGTCCGCGCCAATCGGCGGAGTTCAGAGTTGCCGGCATGGCAATCGATCGGACCCGGCCGTCCGCATTCTTCATTCCGCCACCTTTCGCATGGAACGAGGGCGTGACCGGCCGGAGCAACTGGCAGCCGAGCTACGAACTCATGGCGTTCGGCATGTACGTCAAGCGCGCGAGATATTACGTTCGCTATACGCAGACAAAGCTCGAGCAGCTGTCCGGCGTGGACCAGGGCAGGATCTCCCGCCTCGAGCGTGGTTTGTCGCCAACGACGCGCATCGAACACCTCGTTCCCATTGCATCAGCCATGGGGCGCGCGTTGCCGCTGGGTTTCTGCCCGCACGAGCATTGGTGCCAATGGCAGCCCGCACCGCCCCCAGCGCCACCGCGGGACTGGCTGCAAGAGTGGCAGGACGCCGAAAATCGTGCGCCGACGCTGGTTGACGAGCCGGGCGAATGGTGAGGCCGGAGGACCGTGCTCCGCCTGTTTAGTCGGCTCGGCACATATTTAGTCGGCTCGGCACATGGAGCCGGGAGCGTGGCGCCACCCGACTCTTTAGTCGGCTCGGCACATATTTAGTCGGCTCGGCACATTGAAGCCACGCCTGGCAAGGAGGTGCGGATTGGCCCGCGGGGCGCCGACCGGAGTTCGGGGCGGCCACCGGAATGGCCGCCGGACGGGTTACTCCTCGGAGTCGTCGGACTCTTCGACCGGCTCCTCTTCGACGAACGCCTCGTCCTCGGTGACATCGGCGGGGATGACGCGACCGATGTCCTCGATCTCGTCTTCCTCCTCGTCCTCCTCCAGCTCCTCCTCGAGCTCCATCTCCTCGCGCACGAGGGTGCCCTTGGTGTAGGGCCGGAGGTCGGAGACCTTGGCTGCCGTCGGGAACGACACCTTGCCGTAGTTGGCGGGGTCCTGGTAGGTCTCGCGGACGATGATGCGCACGTCCTGCTCGCCCAGGCTGGTCACGCCGGCGGTGTACTTGTTGCCCTCGGCGATGAGCTTCAGCAGTCGCGCGGCGACACGCGGCTCGACGTAGCCGATATGAACACCGTTCGAGGCCGCGGCGAGGCGCGGGCCGTCGGGCGAGAGCTCGACCGAGTCGCCCGGGTTTACCTGGGCGAGCTTCTTGGGATCGGCGAGGTCAACCAGGTGCGCGAAACCGGTCTTGCCGGTCTCCTCGACGAAGATCGACACAGGCGCCTTTGAACCCTTCTGGGCGGGGACGGTCTTCTTGCCCGCCTCGGCGAGGAGCATGCGCAGGCGGTTGATGTTGCGCTCGGCAACGCGGTTGGTCGGATCGAGCGCGAGCGCGGCCTGGTAGTGGTCGCGCGCTGTGGCCAGCTCGCCCATCTCCCAGTACGCCTTGGCGAGACGGTTCTCGGCAGCTGAGTCAGCGCCCAGATCCAGGATGCGCCGGTTGAGGTCGGCGGCTGCCTCCCAGTCGGCGGCGGTTGCGGCGGCGATCGCCTGCTCGGTCAGCTGGCGCTTGAGGCGCGTCGCGTTGACGGCGGGCGTCGGCCCACCTTCGGTCATCGAGAAACTCATGGTCGGATGCAGTCCTTCAGGACGTGGCCGTGTTGGCCGGACAATTTCGGGAACTTTAAGGGTACCAGATACGCCGCTAGGTACAGGGCGCGGTACCGATTTGGAGCTCGACCAGCCCTCCGGCGCTGACGGGCACGCAATCGACGGTGCCATCCGGCCAGGTCACCCGCACGTTGCCAGTCAGCTGGCCGCGCAACCCAAGATGGACGTAGCTCACGTCCGACTGGCCGTTCCACGTGACGCCGTCGTTGAGTTCGCGGTGATAGCTGAAGTTGGGCGTGGTCAGCTGGATCACGGCACCCATGCCGAGCGGATTCCAGTCTGGGCCGCGCAACCGCAGCGCCGCGGCCTTCTTGGTGGCGAGGACGTTCTGGAGCAGCGCCGGCGAGCCGGGCCAGCGTGCGCGGCCGTTGGTGACCAGCAGGTCCATCCGCAGGTCCTGGTTGTAATCGAGCGCCGACACGCCGTCGCCGCTGCCCGCCCAGCCGATCAGCTCGGACGGCTTGACGAGGCTGAAGCCGCCCGATGTGGTCGCCATCAGGAGCACGTCGCCGCGGTCGCCGCTGGAGCTGGGGTCCTCGCCGCGTGCGGTGCGCACGATGTAGAGGTCCAGCCGGCCGTCGTTGTTCAGATCGACCCAGCTCAGACCGCGGCCGTGGGCAAGAGTGACGCTCTTGATGGTGGTGAAGGTCCCACCGTTATTGCGCAGGATGCGCACGACGTGTGGGTCGATCACGGCCAGGTCCGGCCGGCCATCACCGTTGACGTCGCCCCACGCCGAGCCATACCACTTGCGCGTGCCCAGGGCCGGGATGGTGACCGTAGTGAAAGTCCCGCCGCCGTTGCTGAAGGCCAACGTCTTGTTGAGGATCGAGGTAAGCAACAGGTCCGGGTAGCCGTTGCCATCCCAGTCTGCCCAGGTGGCGCTTTCCGTGTCGCGCTCGCCCTCGATGCCCGTGGTGACCTGGGTGAAGGTACCCCGATCGTTGCGCATGATCACGTCTGGGTAGCCCGTCGCCGGGGCGTTGCCCAGGAAGAGGTCGAGGTCGCCGTCCTGGTCGTAGTCGATCCAGGTCGAGGTGCGGGCACGATCCTCGGGGCGTGCCAAGTTGAATGCGGCAGCCGATTCCACGAAGCCGTCGGGCATGTTCAGCCACAGCTCGTTCTGGCCCACCGCCGTGCCCTGGGCGCAGAACAGGTCCGGCCGGCCGTCGCCGTTCGCCTCGCCCCAGGCGCAGTTGTGGCGATCCATTGGGGCGGGCCACGCGATGTCCGTTACTTCCCTGAAGCCGCTCGGCCCGCCAACGAAGAGCGCCGGCGGCTGGGTATGGCGGTTGAGGAAGATGTCCGGCCAGCCATCGCCGTTGACGTCGGCAATGGACGTGCCCCAGCTCGTCCGGGCGTCGGTCGGCAGTCCGGCGCTGGCAGTGGCGTCGCTGAAGCGCAGCGTGACCGCCGCGGCCGGCTGCGCCGTCGTCAGCAACAGTCCCAGGGCGACCGCGCCGGAGAGGCGCGCCCGTTTCACGAGTGGTCGGTCACGGCCGCGAGGAACTCATTGAGGGGAAGAGTATTCAGAACGTTGCGCGGCTCCAGCCACGCGCGGCGCGCTTGCGACACTCCCCAGTCGAGGTTGTCGAACTCGCCCAGGTAGTGCGCGTCCGAATCGATCGTGAAGCGGTTGCCGGCGTCGAGCGCGGCGCGGGCGCGGCGATCGTCAAGATCGAGCCGCTCGTCTGAGCCGTTGACCTCCAACACGGTGCGCGTCTCAGCTGCCTCGCGGTAGAAAGCGTCCCAGTCAAGATCCAGATCGTCGCGGATGCCGATCTTGCGCCCGGATGGATGGGCGATGATGTCAACATTCTGGTTGCGCAGCGCGACGCGGTAGCGCGCCATGAGCTGCTCGCGCGGCTGGCGCCGGCCCACGTGGAGCGACGCGAGCACGACGTCGTAGCGCGCCAGCAGCTTGTCGTCGTAATCGAGCCGGCCGTCGGGGGTGATCTCCATCTCGCAGCCGTGCAGCAGCCGGAAGTCGGTGCCCTCCTTCGCCAGGGCCTCGTTCAGCTCACCGACGATGCGCCGCTGCCGGTCCACCCGCTCCGGGGTCAGCCCGTTGGCGATCGAGAGCGACTGGGTGTGATCGGTCAGCACCTGGTACTTCAGGCCGCGCCGGCGCGCCTCGGCAACCATGCGCTCGATCGAATAGTGGCCGTCCGACCAATCCGAATGGGTGTGGCAGTCGCCCTGGAGGTCGTCGCGCGTCACCAAGTTGGGGAGGCGGCCCGCCAGGGCGGCCTCGATCTCGCCGCGATCCTCACGCAGCGCAGGGTCGATGAAGGGCAGGCCCAGGAACTCGTAGACCTCCTGCTCGGTGGCAAAGGTGCGCTTCTCGTTGGCGTCCGTCAGCGAGGTGAAGCCGTGCTCCGAGAGCGACCAGCCTTTATCGCGGGCGATCCCGCGCAGCCGGACGTTGTGCTCGGCCGACCCGGTGAAGTGGACCAGGTACGTGCCTGCCGCGCCCACAGGCATGGTCATCAGGTCGACCTGTGGGCCGTGCATCATGTGGAGCGTTGTCCTTGTGGTTCCGCCGCTCGCGCGCTCGACCCAGGGCAGGCCTTCCACGTGCCTGATGACCGTATGCGGGTCGCTGGTCTCGACGAGGACGTCGATATCGGCGATGGTCTCGCGCCGGCGACGCCATGAGCCGGCTGGTGTCACCGACAGCACACCCGGCTCGCCCGTCAGCGAGCGCACCACCCGGTTGACCGCGTCCTGGGCGATGCCCAGGCGGACCCGCTTAGGTGGCCGCCTGCGCAGATCCGCGAGTGCCTTGAGCAGCCGCTGCTCGGTCTTGGCGGTCATGCCCTTGAGCTCGCGCAGCGTCCCGCTGCTGGCCGCGGCCTCCAGCTGGTCGAGCGTGGCGATGTTGGCCTGGCGCCACAGCTCGCCCGCGGTGCGCGGCCCCAGGCCCGGCACCTGCAGTAGCGTCACGACGCTCGGCGGCACATCCGCGCGGAGGCGCTCGTAGTAGCGCAGCCGGCCGGTGTCGGCAAGCTCCGCCAGCTTCTCCGCGATCGCCTTGCCGACGCCCGCGAGGCGCGGTGGGGCGCCTTCGCGGTAGGCGCGAACGATGTCCACCGGCGAGTGGGCGATGTTGTCCGCCGCGCGGCGGTACGCGCCCGTCTTGAACGCCACCTCGCCCTGGATCTCGAGCATGTCGCCGATCTCGTAGAAGATCCGCGCCAGCTCCTCGTTGCCCAGAGTGGGCACGTCGTCGCCGCGCGAGGCGCGAGGCCGCCGCTCGTAGGGCGGGTCATCCCAGTGGCGCGATACCTGTTCGCTGAGCGCCGGGGCCTGCGAGTCAGCCTCGGTCGGCGTGGGCACATCGATTCGCTTGGGGCGCGGCGGAGCAGAGCGGCGCGCGGGGGTCACACCGCTCAATCTAACCCGACGACGCCCCGCCATGCGCTGGCTACACTCCGGCCCGTGGCAGGCGTGCGGGTGCTGATCGTTCACCCGCGTGACCTGGCCGCGCCCACGTCGGGCGGCATCCAGACCTTCCTGCACGACTTCGTCAAGTTCGCGCCGGCCGATTTCGACATCACGCTCGCGGGCTTGACGCAGGACCAGCGCGCGCGGCCCATCGGCCGGCCGACGCGCGTCACGATCGACGGCCGTGCGGCAACGATGCTGCCGCTGGGCCCGGCGGGTCACCTGCCACTAAACCCGGTCGCGTGGCTGCGCATGGTGCTTGGCCAGATCCGCTTCCGGCGGCGACTGATGGACCGCCACGCGATCGTCCAGACCCACCGCCCATTCCGGCCGATCGTCCTCGCGGGTCAGCGCGGGCCGCGTGTCCAATTCGTGCACCTGGACCTCGATGCCTGGCCCGGGCCATCAGGCTGGCGCCGCCTCAGCCGCCTGTACCGGCCGTTCTCCGATCCGGCGCTCGCCCGGATGGCCCACGTCTACGTGGTCAGCGAGCGCGGCGCGACAACGTTGCGCGCCGCGAACCCCGCGCTGGCCCAGCGGGTCGAGTTCCTGCCGGTGTGGCACGACCCGGCCGTCTTCCACGCCGCGTCCGCCGCGGAGCGGGCGACGCTCCGGGCTGCCTTGGCCAGGGAGCTGCCTCCTGTCTCCGATGCGGATCGCCTGCTCCTGTGGGCCGGGCGGCTGGACGCGGACAAGGATCCGCTGCTCGCGTTGGCAGCCGTCGCGCAGCTACCGACCGACGTGCATCTGCTCGTGGCGGGCGATGGCGAGCTGCGGGCGCAGGCCGAACGGCGCGCTGGTGAGCCGGACCTGAAAAGCCGGGTCCACTTCCTGGGCGATGTCACGCGCGATCGGATGGCGTCCCTGATGCGCGCGGCGGATTGCCTCCTGCTGACATCGAAGAGCGAGGGCGGCGGGCCGCGCGTCGTGGTCGAGGCGCTGGCGTCCGGCCTGCCGGTCGTGGCCACTGACGTGGGCGAGGTGCGCCGCACCGTCAGCGACCGCGTGAACGGCCGCGTGGTCACGGAACGCGACATGAATGCCCTCGCGGAGGGCCTGACCTGGGTGCTGGCGCAGCCGCGTGAGTCGCTGATGGCGGCGGCAGTGGCCGCCGCCGCGCCATATACCGCCGAGCGCGTCCTGGCGCCGGTGTACGAGACCTACCGCCAGCTCAGCGTCCGCTAGCGAGCGCGCCCGGTACGCGCCGCCTGCGGCTCGCTCCGCCGCCGGTCATGCCTTCCAACCCGCCCCCAGCAACAACACCTGGCGCGGGCGCAGGTCCTGTCCGGCGCTGCTGTTGACCGCGTCAACGACCAGGCCGCTCGTCGCGTAGACGCGCGGCCAATCGATGGCCGCGTGACCGACCAGCGCGACCACGACGTCGCTCGTGCCAACCACGTCATCGAGCGGCTCTGATGCGTGTGCGGCGCCGGCCGCATCGACGAAGCGCGGCACGTGAGGATCGTGATAGGTCACGCTCGCGCCACGGCGCACCAGCTCCGCCACGAGGTCTGCGGCCGGCGCATTGCGGGCGTCGCTCACGTTGGCCTTGAAGGCCACGCCCAGCACGCCGACCGTCGCGCCTTTCATGGGCAGGCCGCGGTCGTTGAGTGCGTCGACCACCAGGTCCGCCACGTGGAGCGGCATCGCCGCGTTGATGTCGCCCGCCAGCTCGACGAAGCGGTCGGTCAGTCCGAACTGCCGCGCGCGCCAGGCGAGGTAGTACGGATCGACCGGGATGCAGTGGCCACCCACACCCGGTCCGGGATGGAACGGCATGAAGCCGAACGGCTTGGTGGCGGCGGCGTCGATCACTTCCCAGACGTCGAGACCCATTCGCTCCGATAACAGCGCGAGCTGGTTGACCAGCGCGATGTTGACGTTGCGAAAGACGTTCTCGAGGAGCTTCGCCATCTCGGCCGCGTCGGCCGACGACAGCTCCGTCACCGGCCCACCCAAGCGCCGCAGCAGGGCCGCCGCCCGACCTGTGTCAGCCGGCGTTAGCCCACCCACGACGCGCGGCAACGCGACGGACGCGCGGTCGGCATCGCCCGGGCTGATCCGCTCGGGCGCGAAGGCGAGGCCGAAATCCAGGCCGGCGCGCAGGCCCGATTGCTCGAGCTGCGCGCGGAACGGGCCGGCCGTCGTGCCCGGCCAGGTCGTCGACTGGAGGACCACGAGCTGGCCCCGGCGGAGCGAGCGGCTGATGGTCGCGCCGCTGTCGAGCACGGCACTGAGGTCGGGCTCCCGCGCGGCGTTGATCGGGGTCGAGACGCACACAAAGATCACGTCGGCGTCAGCCAGGCCGTCTTCCCCCGGGGCGTGCAGCTCCAGGCCGTTGCGGAGGGCGGCGGTCAGTCGGTCGTCGGTGACATCGCCCACGGGGGAGCGGCCGGCGCGCAGCTGCGCCAGCCGTTCGGCATCAGAGTCGTAGCCGGTCACGGCGAGGCCAGCGTCCATCAGCGCGAGCCCCAATGGCAGGCCGACGTAGCCCAGGCCAATGATCGCGACACGGTGATCGAGTGGCTGCTCCATCGGGGCGCAGACTATGCGGCTTCGAGCGATATGTCGCCGCGCAGCAGGCGCCACGACCGGGCGATCTGCTCACGCTCGAATACCCACATCAGGATGCCGTAAGCGATCAGGGCAACCACGCCCGACAGCAGCAGGCCGGCGAGGCCGCCCAACAGCATGAGGCTGACTGCGACGCAGACGCCGGCCGCGGCCGCGATCAGGTAGAGGAAGGGCGTGATCACGAGTGCGCCGAGCGATCCACGCGAGAAACGATGAGTCACGCCGTGTCCCTCCCTTGCCGGCCATGACAGCCAGCGCGACGGTAGGTCCGGCAGGAGACATGTGCGGCCGGCGCAATCGCGGCCCGAAGCCGACCGTGTCGCTCCAGATCGCGCCCGACCACGTGCGCCTCTTCCCGGTCTAGGCGAGCCCCCATGGCGCGAGCAGCGCCTTGAACGCCTCAGTCTGCGTGTCGTACACCTGCGCCCACTCCTTTTCGGGAAGGTGGTGCGGCCGGGTGGGCGTGCGATTGGCATCGACGACGTAGATGCGCCCGGTCGGCTCGTCACGCAGGATGTCGAGCTCGCCATAGTCCATCTGCAGCTGCGCGGCAAAGCGCAGGAAGAGCTCCTGCTCGGCCGTGGAAAATAGCTCGTCGGGGGTGCGCGGCACTGAGATGCGCGTGCCAAAGAACCACTCCGGCTCGGGCCGCCATTTCTCGTACGCCATGGCCAGATGGTTGCCCGCGACCACGGCGCGCATCTGGTGGATCTGGCCATCGAGGCGACAGTCAACCAGGCGTTGGTATACGAACCCCGGCCGTGGCGGCGCGAGTGGCCCAATCAGGATCTTGCCGCCATGGCGGCCATTCGCCTGTGGCTTCTCGACCAGCTGGCCGTGTGTCGTAAGCGGATCGACGGTCAGCGAATAGCCCGCCACCTGGGCCCACACCTCATCGACGCGGCCCTTCGAGATGTCGCGGCAGTTGAAGTTGATCGAGTTCGCCGGCAGGCGCGCCGCCTCGCGTGGGGTCAGCCAGGTCTGTGTCTCCCAGGCGATGGACGGCCTGTCCACGTGCGGCGCGAAGCCGGCGCGCAGGCCCAAGCGGCGCATGATCTGGTAGATGGGCGCGATGGGCTGTGGCCGGTGCGGCCAGAAGTTGAGCGTTGGCGCGCCGGCCGGCATGCGCGCATTGTGGCGCGCGGCACCACGCGTGGCCTTCAGCCAGCGGCGGCCGTTGCGAACGGTGATCCAGCCCCGAAACGGGTCCGGGATCAGCGCGATAGGCGATTTGACTGCCAATTGGGCTCCCTCCGCAGCGAAGCCCGCGGGCTGCTGCTGCGCCTCGCAGCTGAGCCCGGCGCGAACCGCGCTCGGCTCACCTGCTCGTTCCGGCGCAGTTTAGGGATACAGGCTCGGGAAGCGCGCGGCGTGATTGGGGTGGTAGCCCGAGGCTGCGTCGAGGGCATCGAGCAGCTTGCGCGTGCCGCCGATCCCGAGCTTGTTGGCGACGTAGTAGTTGTGCAGGCCCTGCCAGAAATCGGCCGCGCCCACGTGGTTTCGATAGTCGTCGAGGTACCTGTAGCCCTGGTAATAGATCACCGCGACGTAGCACGAGCCGGGGCTGGTGTAGATCGTCCGGTCGAGCCTGCCGCCGGGGCACTTGCTCGAGGTCCAGGTGTTGACGAGATCGCGTGACAGAAACTCGGCGACGGACTCATCGGCGAACGGCTCCAGCGCCTGGTCGTTGCCGACGGCGGAGTAGAACCACTCGTGCGCCATCTCGTGCACGACCTCGTACGCCAGCAGGCTGCCGGCATTCTTGGGAATCCAGAAAAGGTTGGGCGATTCCATGCCGTACCACGGGCCGACCTCGGCGATGTTGATGTAGTCAGCGGGGTGGTCACCCACCTTGGCGGTGTAGTAGTTGTAGGCGCTGACGGCCCAATTGAGGACGTTGGTCGCGTTGAGCGTCCGGTAGTAGAAGGTGATCGTCCTGCCGCCGACCGAGCGTGAGGCGCTGCGATAGTCGGGCGCGGCGCTGAAGTTGAAGTCGCGCACGTTGTGCGCCTCGAACGTCTGCGTGAGCCCATTGTTGTTGAGCCTTTGGCCGCTCGACGCGATCACCAGTGCCCGGTCGGTCGTGATCGTGACGGTCACCCGGCTGGTCGTGGGTGTCTCGGTCGCCTCGCCGCCACCGGCATTGCTGAAGCGGATCGTGCGCGACAGCCACGGGATCCAGCGATACGCGGTCATCACCCCGTTGGTCCGCGTGAACTCCCACTTGTAGCCGCCACCGGTTGAGGCCAGGTTCGCGGTGTAGTTGATGACGACGTCGGCGCTGCTGCCTGCGCCCAGCGCCGGGCTGACCGGCACAAGCACGGTTTGATCCTTGATCGTCTCGCTGGCATTGCTGCCGCGCACCGTGACCGCGCCCACGTGCGCTCCGCCGGTATGCAGCGTGGCCAGGTTGAACGCGATGGTCGACACGCTCGCCCCGGACGTGTTGGTGACATGGGCGGTCGTGTGGACGCTCACCGCGCGCGTCGCCCACGAGAAGCTCGCCGTCACGTCGTAAGTGGCGGAGAGGCGGAGCGAGTTGACCGCGGCGGCATCGACCGGCGCTGCGAACGGCGAACCGCCGGCCAACGCGAAAACGAGGACGCCCGCAGAGAAGAATCTGATCACACGGCGCATGGATACCCCCTGGCAAGTGGCGCCATTATCGCCGCTCAGCCTCGTGGCCGGCGGCAATCACATCGATCATCTACCGAGCGCTCATTTATTCGTGGCTGGACTCCAAGTGAGCGATGAGCGTTTCAGGGCCGCAGGCGGGCGCGCCTGCAGAATCGGCAGCGAGCACGAATAGCGCGGGCGCACGGGGCGCGTGGGTCGACCGCGCGAAGCACCAGCCCCGCCGACGATGGCTATGTCGTAGGGGCTCTCGCCGGCATCGCTCACGCGGGCGATTGTCGTCCTAGGTCTGAACCAGGAAGGCGTCGATGTCGACGCGGTTCGAGGTCGACGCCGCGTTGCGCGTCCCGGTGACGCGCACCTGCAGCGTATGCGCGCCGCCGCCGGTCGCAATTGACCACACCACGCGCCTCTTCTTGGGCGACGGTGAGTACAAGTCGAGCGTCGCCTTGAGCGTGCCATCGAGCCAGATCGAGACGGTGCCGCGCGACGGCCCCAGGGTGCTCACGAACGCGACGTTGGAGCCAGTGAAGTTGAGCGTCGCGACGCGCCCGCCCACACCGGTCTGGCGCACCTTGCCTCCTGACGCGCCGCTCA
>DAIERN010000250.1 GCA_027346765.1 Chloroflexota bacterium
ATGGCCAATTCAGCGCCGGCATGCTGATGGCCTTCGTGGCCTACAGCGACCAATTCAGCGGGCGCGGCGCGGCGCTCATCAATTACCTGGTGGAGCTCAAGCTGCTGCGCCTGCAGGGCGAGCGACTGGCCGACATCGTGCTGCACGCGCCCGAGCCCCACGTGGAGACCGGGTACGTCGGGCCACAGCCCGAGCCGTCCATCCGCCTGCGCAACGTCAGCTATCGCTATGCTCCGGGCGAGCCCTGGGTGCTACGCCACCTCGATCTGGCTATCGCCGCCGGCGAGTCGGTGGCCATCGTCGGACCCTCGGGCTGCGGCAAGAGCACGCTGGGCAAGATCCTGCTGGGCTTACTCGATGCCGAAGAAGGCAGCATGCATATCGGCGGCGTGGACCTGCGCCGGCTGGGCAAGCGCGCCATCCTGATCGGGCTGGTGGGAACGGTGGTGCCAATCCTGGTGGGAGTGGGGCTGGTGTACGCCATCCCGGATTCTTTCTGGGGGCCGGTGATCAACGGGCATAAGCTGTCATTTGCGCTGTTTATTGGGATGAA
>DAIERN010000251.1 GCA_027346765.1 Chloroflexota bacterium
CGACTACCAGCGACGGACGACGCGCGTGATCCCCGTGGTGGTGCTGGAGCGGGTCGGGTGAGGGGGCGACCGGCCGGATCGGCGACATGACGGGTGCACGGCTCGATCTCACGCGGGACCAGGTCCTCGCGTACCGGCGGACCGTGGGCGGGCTCGACGAGCGGCTCCCACCCGGCGCGGACTCTCTCCGACGCGCGGCGTGGGCCGGCCTCCAGGACAGCATGCCGCGCGCCGCGCTCATCTCGATCCATGCCCGTGTCGCGGGGACCGAGCCGTCCACCTGGGAGGACGCATCCCTCGTGCAGCTCTGGGGCCCGCGTTTCAGCGCGTACGTCGTCGCGGCCCGCGACCGCGGCGTGTTCGCGCTCGGGAGGCTTCCGGACGATGAGGAGGGCCGGCGGTTCGCCGAGGACATGGCCACCCGCCTGGACGCGTTCCTCGACGGCCGGAGCATGACCTATGGAGAGGCGGGACACGCGCTCGGGGTCCAGCCCAACGCGCTCCGCCACGCCGCGCCGACCGGCAGGATCCTGATCCGGTGGGACGG
>DAIERN010000252.1 GCA_027346765.1 Chloroflexota bacterium
GCCAGCCGGTGCGCCATGCCGCGCGCGAGGATGTCGCGCCGACGCCGCGCCCGCGGCCGGTGATGCTGCGTACCGGTACCGGCGGAGCCGAGGTGATGAACGTGCCGCTGCGGGCGGCCGCGGTGCCGCGCGCGCAGGCCGAACCGGCGGCCGAAGCCAAGACCGGCACCGCCGATCCGGGCATCGACTACCTCGACATCCCGGCGTTCCTGCGCCGGCAGGCCGACTGAAGGCGGCTGAGCGGCGGGACGTCCGTGCGCGGGATGCGCATGGACCGTGCCGCCCGCGACCGGGTCTCCGTCCCCGGCCGCGGGCGGCGCGCCGTCGTGTGACCGGGTGCGCCGGCGCGCGGATCGTGATATTCCTGAACGCGCCGGTTTGTTTTCAGACCGTAAACCCTGTGCTACATTCCGGCCCACTTTTGGCTGCTGCCCCGGGTCCATCATAAAAATGATCAAGCAGCGCACGCTCAAGAACGTCATCCGGGCGACGGGCGTCGGGCTGCATACGGGCGACAAGGTCTACATGACCCTGCGTCCGG
>DAIERN010000253.1 GCA_027346765.1 Chloroflexota bacterium
GATGCGCCCCTCGTCCGGGGCGGCGAGGCCGGCCAGGTAACGCGCGTCCGGGTTGAGCGGGATCAGGTTGATCTTGCACGGGATCCCCTTGAGGAGCCCGGGCAGGCGGCGGGCGTCGTCATCGCTGTCGTTGACGCCGGCGAGCATCACGTATTCGAACGTGATCCGACGGCCGCGCTCGAGCGGGAACGCGCGCAGCGCCGCCAGTAGCTCATCGAGTGACCAGCGGGCGGCGGCCGGCATCAGCCGCTCGCGCTGTGCCTGCGTGGTGGCGTTGAGCGAAACCGCGAGCTTGGGGCGGCGCTCGATCGCGGCGAGCTTGGCGATTCCGGGAACGATGCCGGAGGTCGAGACCGTCACGCGCTTGGGGCTGACGGTTTCGGCGATGAGTTCGAGCGCGCGCGCCACCGCGGCGACGTTGAGCAGCGGCTCGCCCATCCCCATGAACACGACGTTGAGCGGCGCCCCGACCAGCGCCTCGTGGCGGAGAACCGCGCGGTACTGGCCGAAGATCTCGGTACCGGTGAGGTTGCGTCCGG
>DAIERN010000254.1 GCA_027346765.1 Chloroflexota bacterium
CTGCTCGCCGCGCTGGACCGCCACCGGGTCGACGGCGCAGCCGAGGCGACGCCCGCCGCCCGCCGCGCCCGGGCCGCGGCGCAGGTGCGCGCGGTGCTCGTGGAGCGGCTCTGGGATCGGCTCGCGTCGCCCTCGCTGGCCGACCAGACGGACGCCACGCTCGACGGCGTCGCCCGCCACGACACCGATCCCTACGCCGCCGCCGACGCGCTGCTGGCCGCCCTTGGCTCGGAGGAGACCCCATGAGCATCGACCACGTCTTCGTTGCCGGCGCCGGCCTGATGGGCCACGGCATTGCCCAGGTGCACGCGGTGATCGGCAAGCGGGTGACGCTCTACGAGCCGGACATCGCCCGGGCGGCAGCCGGAGGCGACCGCATCGCCGGCAGCCTGGATCGGGCGGTGTCGAAGGGCCGCCTGGATCCGGCCGACCGGGACGCAATCCTGGCCCGCCTGACCCCGGTCGACGATCTCGACGCCGCGGGCGAGCAGCGCCCGGTACACGGGGAGGGCGGCCGGCGCTGACGCGGTGAGCGCCGC
>DAIERN010000255.1 GCA_027346765.1 Chloroflexota bacterium
AGTCGGCCGGCTTGCGGGTCATCGGCCGCTCCGTCGACGAGGACTGGGTCGCGCTCGAGGCTGAGGCCGGCTGATCATGGGCCTGGGCGGTCTGTTTCCGTTTGTCCTCGCCGCGCACATCGCGCTCGGCCACAACGTGCCGCTGGTGACGGTCGTCGAGTCGGGGGACGGCGTGGGGGCGGACGAGATGCGCCATGAGCTCGCCGACCGCCTCGCGCGCTCGCTCGCCGACGCGGCGACGCTCGCGCACGATCCGGCGGCGACGCAGAGTCTGTGTCACCAGGCCGCCGCGGCCGCGCGCGACGCTGGTGCTGACCGCGGCTCCGATGACGCCGGCGCCGAAGCCGAACACCGTGCGCAGCGAATCGTGGCTCGCCGCGGTGCGCACGTTGCCGTGGTGCGTGCTGTGCGGACGCGAGGGCGTCGAGGCGGCTCATCGCAACGAAGGGAAGGGCGGCGCCATCAAGACGCACGACTGCTGAACAGCCGCGCTGTGCCGCGACTGCCACCGCAACATTGACCAGGGCAACACGCTGA
>DAIERN010000256.1 GCA_027346765.1 Chloroflexota bacterium
AAAAACCTGCGCCTGCTCGTCGTCCCCCCGGCGGTCCAGAAACAGGACCGCATTCTGAAGTCGATCTCGGGCGGACTGCTGGTGCAGGATCGCGACCGCCACCCGCTCACGCGCGCCGACCTCAAGGTCGTCACCGAACGCGCGCCCAGCGACGAGGAACTTGAAGCGCTGTTTTTCGCCTGGAAGGTTTGTAAACACGTCAAGAGCAACGCCATCGTTTTCGCCAAGCACGGACAGACGCTGGCGGTGGGCGCCGGCCAGATGAGCCGCGTCGACTCGATGAAAATCGCCATCGACAAGTCTCTGGGCGAGCTCCAGGGATCAGCCGTCGGCTCCGACGCCTTCTTCCCCTTCCGCGATAGCATTGACCGCGCCGCCGCCAGTGGAGTCCGTTATGTTCTTGAACCCGGCGGCTCGGTCCGCGATGATGCGGTCATCGAGGCCGCAAATCAATATGGCATGACCATGATCTTCAGCGGCGTGCGCCTCTTCCACCATTAACTGATTACTGATGACCTCCCTCACCCGCCTCG
>DAIERN010000257.1 GCA_027346765.1 Chloroflexota bacterium
GCGTGCATGCGCAGTCCGTGACTGCCTGGGCCGGCAACGGCGCGGCGCGTCGTGTCGATGCCGCGGCGCCGCCCGCGGTGGCGCGATTCGAGGTGCCCGCCGCCGCCGAGCCCCGCCTCACGCCGGCGCGGAAACTGGCGCTGCTGCGCGAACACATCCGCTACGTGTTCGTGATCTACCAGGAGAACCGCAGCTTCGATTCCTACTTCGGCACCTGGCCGGGCGCCGACGGGATCTACTCGCAGCCGCCGGCGCGCACACCCGGTTTCGTGCAGCCGCTGCAGCTGCCGGACGGACGCTGGACCACGATCTCGCCGTTCCGTATCGGCCCGGCCGAGTACGCCGCCGATACCGACGACATCGACCACTCGCATCCGCTGATGCTGCGCAAGATGCACGTGGTCGCCGGCGTGCCGCGCATGGACCGCTTCGCGCTGACCGAGGAGCGCAAGTATTCGCCGCAGGGCGCGCCCAGCATCGAGGCGTTGCAGTTCGGCGAACTGGCCATGGCGCACGAAGACTGCGACACG
>DAIERN010000258.1 GCA_027346765.1 Chloroflexota bacterium
AGATGACGGAGTACACCGCGTGCTCGAGCATCAGGATCCGGTCGCCGATGGCGATCGCCAGCGCGCCGCCCGATCCGCCCTCGCCGGTCACCACCACGACGATCGGGACCTTGAGCGCGGCCATCTCCCGCAGGTTCCGGGCGATCGCCTCGGCCTGTCCGCGCTCCTCCGCCTCGAGCCCCGGATACGCCCCCTGCGTGTCGACGAGGCTCACGATCGGGCGCCCGAACTTCTCGGCCAACCGCATGAGGCGCAACGCCTTGCGGTACCCCTCGGGACGCGGCTGGCCGAAGTTCCGGTAGAGGCGCTCGCGCGTGTCCCGCCCCTTCTGGTGGCCTACCACCGCCACGCTCTCCCCGTCCAGGCGGGCGAACCCGGCGACGATCGCCGGGTCGTCGCCGAACGTCCGATCGCCGTGCACCTCCACCCAGTCGGTGAACAGGCCGCGAACGTAGTCCAGGCAGTACGGCCGCTCCGGATGGCGAGCCAGCTGGCACTGCTGCCACGGGGTCAGCTCCGCGGCGATCCT
>DAIERN010000259.1 GCA_027346765.1 Chloroflexota bacterium
GCGACTGGCGGACGTGGTCCGGAAAGCGGCACCAGAAGTAGAGGCCGCCCTGCGGCCGGGTCCAACTCACGCCGGCCGGCGCCTCCTCGGTGAGGGCCGTGTGCATCGCGTCGCGTCGGCGCGCGTACTCCGAGCGCACCGTCTCCAAGTGCTGCTGCCAGCGGTCGCCGCGGACGAGGCGCTCGAGCAGGAACTGGCCCGCGGTCGATGAGTGGAGGTCCATCGCCTGCTTCGCCAGCGCCAGCTGCCGCACCGCCGGACGCGCCCCGGCCAGCCAGCCGACGCGGAGCCCGGGGAAGAGCACCTTCGAGAACGACGAGAGGTACATCACGTACCCGTGCGGGTCGAGCGCCGCGAGCGGCGGAACCGCCTCGCCCTCGTAGCGCAGGTCGTAGTAGGGATCGTCCTCGAGCACCGGCACCTGGAAGCGATACGCGAGCTCGAGCAAGTGGTGGCGCCGCTCGAGGCTCATGACCGCCCCGGAGGGGTTCTGGAACGTCGGGAGGGTGTAGATCAGCTTCGGCCGCTG
>DAIERN010000025.1 GCA_027346765.1 Chloroflexota bacterium
CAGATGCCCGGAGGCTCCTCACCGCCGAAGTGGGAGAAGAGGATGAGAGCGCCGTCCGGCGACCAGTCGGGGTACCGCTCGCTGCCCGTCATGGAGAGCAGGCGCTTCGGCGCAGACCCGTCGGCGTTCATCACCCAGATGTCGCCATCGCCGCCAGTTCGCCGGGTGTACAGGATCTTGGTGCCATCGGCCGACCAGCTCGCGAGGGTCTCATCGGCCGCGGTGTTGGTCAGATTGGTCTGCTCGGAGCCGTCGACGTTCATGACGTAGATCTCGGCGTTGCCGTCGCGCTCGGACCCGAACAAGATCTTGTCGCCAAGCGGCGACCAATCGGGCCAGAAGTCATTGCCTTTGCGGTTGGTCAAATTGGTCTGGCCGGACCCGTCCGCGTTCATGACGAAGATGTCGTTCTTGGTGCCCCGATCGAACACGATCTGCGTGCCGTCGGGCGACCAAGACGGGTAGTAGTCATGCTCAGGCGAGCTCGACAGGTTGACCTGGTTCGAGCCATCGGCGTTCATCACGAAGATCTGGGCGTGGTTCTTGTCGATCTCGCGCACAAAGGCGATGCGGCCTTGCGCTGATTGGCCGGGCGTCGCCGTTGGCGCGACTGATGCCGTTGGCGATGGGGTTGGAGCGACCGTGGGGCTGCTCGTTGGAGCGTCAGTCGGGGCGCTGGTCGGGGTGCCGGTGGGTGCGGGAGTCGGTGCTCCCGAGGTGCTTATAGTCGCGGTCGCTGACGGTTGGCCGGATGGCCCGCCGGTGGGCTGCGCGCTGGGTTGGGCGCTCGTGCAGCCGATCAGTCCGACTGCCACGATTATCGCCCACGGGCGGATGTCCCTGACCACCTTGGCGCCGAAATGCATCGCTCGATCCCCTCGTAGATGTTCCGCGGAGTGTCGCACCGGCGGTCAAGCGACTAACGCCTCAGCTTTCTCGACTCTGCGTCACGAGACTCCTTCCCGCTGGGGTGGCCCGTGTGGACGTAGGTCAGAGCGTCGACGACCTGATCGAGTACTGGGCGTCGGTTTCGGGATCTCGCGCAGTTCCACGACGCGATCTGGCGCGCCATATCGCTCGCGCCACGCCGCCTTCATTTGCCCAGTCTCTTAAGCAGACGCTTCATCTCGGTCTGTCGATATGCCTCGCGGCGGTCGGCGACGCGAACGACCAGGATCAAGAGCCGGTCGTCTTCGATCTGGTAGAGAACGCGGTAGTCCCCAACGTCGAGGCGCCAGATGTGCTCGCGACCCGTCCCCGATAGCAACTTGGCCCCGTCTGGGCGTGCATCGTTCGCAAGCGAGTCGATCGCGTGAGCGACCGTGCGCTGAGCAGCGCGGGGCAGGCTTTCGAGCTCGCGCTCGGCGCTGCGCAGCAACTCGACCAGGTACCGCCGGGTCACAGCTGCTGGGGCTCGTTAGAGGTCGAGGCGAGCCCGCACCTCGTCCCAGGCGACGCGTTCGCGATTCGCGCGATCGGCCAAGGCTGCCCGGGCAGCGGCCAGGTCCAATTCGTCCTCGAGAGCCTCGAGGAGGTTTATGTCAGCAATGGGGACGATTGCGGCAATATCACGGCCGCGCCGGGCAACCCGGACCCGCTCGTTCCCGTAGGCAACCTTGTTAACCAGCTCCGCGAACTCATCGCGTGCCTCGCTCACCCCGATGCTGTTTGCCACTTGTGTGCCGAACCTCCTGGTTGCCAGTGTGTACGACACGTACAAAATGTCAAGTTCGGGGCTGCGCGGCTACCAGTCGCTTGATCCTCGGGTAGCCGTCCGATTGCTTGAGCAGATCGCGCGGGTGGGCGAGGTCCTCAGACTGATCGGCGGCGCCTGAGCGCTCGCTCGCTGATCAGTGTTAGCCGCAGATCGCCCAGCCGTTGGTTGGTTGGGCGCTGCTGGAGCGGTTGCTGAAGCTCATGCCGCCGTTGTCGTCGGGCACAGAGTCGGCATCGTCGTTGGGCCAGCCGGAGAAAGCGTCGCCCGGGTACATCGCGGTGATTCGGACCTCACCGGGCGAACCGCCGATGTAGCTGCCGATCCCCAGCAGCTGCTTGGCTGCCGGGCAGCTGACCCAGTAGCCAGTGCCCACGACGCCGGCCCCAATCGAGCTGTCCTGGTCGGGGTATTCCACGGTGTCATCCAGCCCGACGGTGGATACGGATGAGCTCGCGACGCAGGCGTTTGGTTGGTCGGCCCTCGCCGCGCATGACCTTGACGCCCGGCGCGATCTCACGGACCACAGGTGGCGGACTGTTGTCGATGTAGCACGTCACCGCGACCGGCGCGCCGACGCGCGTCTCGATGGGTATCACGACCTCGAGGACGCGCTCGCGCTCGGCGATCAGCGCTTCGACACGGTCACCCGCGTGGACTTTGGTCGAGGCCCGGGCGGGGTTGCCGTTGACGCGGACGTGGCCGCCTTCACACAGCTGCGTCGCCATGGGCCGCGTCTTGACGAGGCGAACGGCGCACAACCATCGGTCGATCCTGGTCTCGCCTCGCGCCTCCTGTGTGCTCATGAATCCGATTGTGACCGATGCATCCAACGGAGCGATGGACGGCTGCTACGGTCCGCCCTCGTGCGTTAGACACCCGCTTCCGTCCTCTCTTTCGAGTGGCATCGTCACCCTCCTATGTAGGCGCGGCCAGGTCGCGCCGCGGGAAGACGATCAACGCATAGGCGACCGCCAGGCCACCGACTGCCAGCAACAGGGCCGAGTCGAACACCTGCAGCCCATCGCGAAGGACCTTGTCTGGCTGGAGGTAGTGGAAGAGTGAATAGGTCTGGAGCCACTCGGCGTCGGGCCAGAGCGAGCCGATGATCTGCAGCGCATAGGCAGCGAGCACGATGGTCAGCGCGACCCCGGCGGCGGGGGCCATGCGGTCAAAGCTGACCGATGCCGCAAAGCAGATCGCGGCGATCGCGAAATAGAGCAGCACGCCGTTCAGCCACAGCACCGGTAGGTTCCCCAGGTCCAGCTCGCCCACGACGTTGACCGCGACCGCCGCGATGACCGTGCCGACCAGGGTTGCAGCGATGGCGAGTGCGATGAACACCAGCGACGCTGCGAGCAGAGTCAAGTGATAGGAGCGGCGCGAGACCGGTCGCGCCAGAACGATTTCGAGCGTCCCGCGCTGACGCTCGCCGGCGACGCCACCCAGGGGAAACCCGATGGCGAACACCGCGAGCAGGGCGATGGCGATCGGATGGATGAAGCCCACGGCGATCGAGCCGGGCAGGGTGAACATGTCGCCGCCGCCGAAGTGCATGAACTGCGCCATTTGCGGGAAGGAGCTGATCAAGTCCCGCAGCTGGACACCGAACGTGGCGTAGACGATCGGCATGAGCGTGCCCCACGCCGCCAGGGCGACGACGACGACCACCAGGCGCAGCCGGTTCTGGCGCAGGACGTGACGCAAGACGGCGAGGTTCATTTGGCTGCTGCCTCGGCGGGCTTGGCGGTGTCTTCGTCGGCGTAGTACTCCAGGAACGCCTCTTCCAGGCGTGCTGGCTCGATCGTCAGATCGGTGATCGCGGCGCCGCTTATGGCGGCCAGGAACGGCCCCACATCACCGGCCAGCTGGCATGACAGATGTCCCGCGCGCACGACGAGCCCGGAGACGCCGGGCACGCCCGCGAGGACCGGCGCCTCGTTGGCGAAACGGATCTCCACGTGGCGCTGGCGATGGGCGAGCAGATCGGACACGTTTGAGAGCGCGACCATCTCGCCGCTGCGAATGATCGCCACGCGGTCGCACAGCCGCTCAACCTCGGACAGGACGTGCGACGAGAAGAACACGGTGCGCCCCGCCTTGCGCCGCTCGTCGAGCAGGTCATAGAAGGCACGCTGCATGAGCGGGTCCAGGCCCTCGGTCGGCTCATCGAGGATGGCCAGCTCAGGGTCGTGCTGGAGCGCCTGGATGATGCCGATCTTCTGGCGCATGCCGCGTGAGTAGTCGCGCACCTGCCGGCCCAGGGTGCGCTGGGACATCTCCAGGCGGTCGGCCAACTGGGCCCGGAGCGAAGTCGGACGTCCATAGAGGCGGCCCAGGTAGTCGAGCATCTGCTCGCCGGTCATCGTGTCGTACAACGCGATGCCGCCGGGCAGGTAACCGGTCCCGGCGCGGATGGCGAGGCTGTCGCGCACGATGTCGTGACCCAACACGCTGGCATTGCCCGATGTGGGGTGCAGCAGGCCCAGCAGCAGCCGGATCATCGTCGTCTTGCCGGCCCCGTTTGGGCCCAGGAAGCCGAAGATCTGGCCCTCCTCCACGCTCACCGTGAGCTCGTGCAGCGCGCGCACAACCTCGTGCCGGCGGCGGGGCGGGAAGCGGCCCGTGCCGTAATGCTTGGTGAGACCGCGCGTCTCAATGACCGCCATGCCGCAAGACTAGCGATCGCGCCAGCTTGCCCTAAGTTCCTAGTCCGCGGCGACCTCGCTCGGGAGTGGGAACCAGCGTAGGAGCTTGAAGTCGGCGTCCATCTCCGGGTCGACGATCGGAAGATCCGTCCGGGGCGGGCCGGCCAGCAGCGCGCGGGCTTCGTCGAGGTAGTCGGTCAGGCTCGAAATCGGCGCGCGGTGGCGGTGCGCCGCATATGCCATGCGACCGCCGGAGTAAGTAATGTCGTTCAACGACAGCGGCGGCTCTGGTGTGCCTTCGGCATGGCGCCAGAGGCCGGTTTCCGGGGTGAATCGGTACTGCGGCAGCAGCTTCCAGCCGTCCGATGCCACCACCTCGACCGCTGCCAGGATGAATTCGAAGACCTCCTCCTCGATGAAGTAATTGAAGTTCACGCGCACCCAGCCGGGCTTGATGCCGTCGCAGCCCTTGCGCGTTTCGCGCTCGTACTTGAGCGATGTCTCGTAGTCGATGCCTAGAAGGCGGTGGCCGTAGGGGCCGGCGCACGAACAGCCGCCGCGTGACTGGATGCCGAACAGGTCGCTCAGGACCGCCACGACGAAGTTGTGGTGGAGGTGCTGCCCGCTCGTGCCGTGCCTCACGACGAACGACACGATCGACAACCGCTCGGCCTGGCGATTGCCCAGGATCTCGATGTTGGGGTGCTTCTCCCAACGCTCGATCGCGCGCCGGATGAACGACTCCTCGCGCTCGCGGATGACGTCGACGCCCACCGCCGACTTGAGCTGGAACACCAGCCCGCAGCGGATTGATTCGAGGATCGCCGGCGTGCCGCCTTCCTCGCGGTGCTCCTTGTCAGCCAAGTAGACGTGGGTGTCCTTGTTGACATAGGCGACCGTCCCACCACCGACCACCGCGGGCACCCGGTTGCGCAGCCGCTCGCGCCGGATGCACAGCACGCCCGGCGTCCCCGGGCCGCCGATGAACTTGTGTGGCGAGAGGAACATCGCGTCCTTGCCGTCCATGCTGACCTCGACATACGGCGCGGCCGCGGCGAAGTCCCAGATGCTCAGGGCGCTGTGGCGATGCAGCAGTGACGAGATCGCCTGGGTGTCGCTGACGATGCCGGTGACGTTGGAAGCAGCGGAGAAGGAGCCGATCTTCAGCGGTCGATCGGCATAGGCGACCAGCTGCGACTCCAGCTCGGCGAGGTCGATGTGACCGTCGGCGTCCTCGTGGATCGTGACCAGGTCGGCGATCGACTCGCGCCACGGCAGCTCGTTGCTGTGATGTTCGAAGGGGCCGATGAACACGACTGGCCTCTCCCCCGCCGGGATGGCCTGCGACAGGTGGTACCGGTCCTCGAGATCTGCCGGGATGCGCAGGTTCAGGATGGCGACGAGCTTGTCCACGGCGCCCGTCGAGCCCGCGCCACAGAAGATCAGCGCGTGCTCTCTCTCGTTGCCGCCCAGCAGTGAGCGGACGATCCGCCGTGCGTCCTCGCGGAACCGGGTGGTCTGCAGCCCCGTGCCGCTGGACTCCGTGTGCGTGTTCGCGTAGAGCGGCATCACGGCGTCACGCAGGTAGTCCTCGATGAAGCTCAGCGACCGTCCGGACGCGGTGTAGTCGGCGTAGGTGACGCGGCGCAGACCAAACGGGCCTGCCACGGCCTCGTCCGCGCCAATGAGCGAGTCGCGGATGAGCTGGATGAGCCGGTCCTTGCCCGAAGCAGAGGTTGCCTTATCGAGCGTGGGCGCGGTCATGCGCCGAAGTGTCGCAGCACCCGCAAGCCGCTTGTCAGTCCTGCAGCCGCGGCAACCTCGCATCCGAGCCATGGGCGTAGTCCGAGATCTCTACCCCGAGCGCGGTCAGGCGGTCGCGGATGGCGTCGGCCAAGGCGTAGTCGCCGCTGCTACGGGCCGTGGCGCGGAGGTCCAGCAGCGCCTCCACCAGGTCTTGCGCAAGCGCCGCGCGGCCGGTCAACGCGGCGACGCGGCCCTCGAGCTCGAGCAGCCGGCGCGCGAGCGTTGCGTAGGCGTCGTCTTCGCTATTGACGTTGACCGCAGCCGCCGGAGCGGGCGAGCGTTGTCCCAGGCGAGCCAGTGGCATCTCAGACCCGCTGGCAAAGATCGTCTCGCTGCCCTGATGACGCAGGGTGACATCGCCGCGGCCCACGACGGACGCGGTGCCGGCGTCAAGGTCGACCATCAGGGCCGTGTGCTCGTCGATGCCCAGGATGAAGACGTCATCCGGCATCTGGCGCTCCATATCCCAGAGCCGCTGCTCGCCCAGGAATGCATAACGCGTGTCGTGCCCGGGTCCTTCGGCGTTGTCCCAGTGGGGCACGACGGCCGCGGCGATACCCGCGACGCTCAGCACGTCCAGCCCGGGCAGCCAGTGCGGGTCCTGGCCCACCTTGTAGATCTCGTACACCGGCACCGTCAACCGGCCGATCGCCATGGCTGCCGCACTCGCCAACACCAGCGCCCCACCGTGCTGGAGCTTGTCGGCGAATAGCCCCGGCACATCCGACTCGGCCCAGGTGCGAACCGCGTACGAAGGGCTGCCTGGCCCGCTGAAGACGAAGTCCGACTTGCGGATGCGCTCGTACGCAGCTGCGCGCGCTACCGGACCGATGTCTGACCGACGCAGCGATGCCAGCGCAGCGTTCATGCCAACGCGGCGGCCGAAGTGATCGACCAACGTCTTGCCCAGGGCATCGGCGTTTGACTGGAAGCCGTATGGCGTGTCGACGATTGCGGCGCTCACGTCGCCTATCCGGCCACGATCGCCCGCGAGCAGCCGCGCGATCGAGCGGTAGCCGCCGGTCATCTGTGGCGCGAGCTCGCCTGAGCCGATCAGCACCAGCAGCCGCGGGAGCACGATCAGCCGTCCGGGGCGAACCAGCGCAGCACGCGTAGTGCGCGCAGGGTGATCCAGCGACTGGGCTGCCCCACTTCCTCACCCAGGCCGAAGCCCAGGTCGCCCAGGTCGGCGTCGTCCAGGTTCCAACGGCCGTCGGGGGTACGCTTGCCGGTCACCAACGCGATGCCTTCAGCCATGCGCGGATCGGTCGGGACTCGCGCTGCGCGCAGGTAGTCCAGCCCGCGCAGCACGTCGTAGCGGTAGCCCGGCGGGAACTTGAAGAGCAGGAAGTGCGGGTTGGCGATCTCGCCGGTAGAGAGGCGGCGGGCGAGCTTGCGCTCGAGCAGATACTCCTCGCCTTTCTGGCGCGCGGCGCTCACCTGCGGGGAACCGTGACCTGACTTCTCGGCCTCCAGCAGCCCCTCGAGGACGTTGATCGTCGAGTGGAACGAGCCGCGCACGCTGCCGTTCTCCTGCTCGCAGTTCCAGCCGCCGTCGGCCATCTGCTCGCTCAGCAGCTTGTCGAGCAGGTCGCCGTAGTCCTGGCCGAAGTACGCGGCCACCGCCAGCACGCGGCCGTTGATGCACGGCTCGACCTCGCCGTGGAAGAAGGGCCGGTTGTCCCACCAGTGCCAGGTGATGTTCTCGCGCGCATGCGCGACCACCGCCGCGACGCGCTCGTCCGCCGGATCGACCCCCAGGTCGCGCAGCAGGTGGAAGCGGAGCAGCGACAGCCATTCGGCGTTGGCGGCGTCGCCCCACGGCGCCTCCGTCGCGTTCTCCGGTGCGGGGATGGCCAGCAGCTGGGCGCCCCAACCCTGCGTGGCGACTTTGCTGCGCTCTGCGGCGACTTCCTGGGCCGGGGCGCCGGTCAGGTCACGTATGACCTGCCAGCGGATGGCCGGGTCCGCGTCGAGCAGCCAGTCAACAGCGTTCATGCCGATACGGTGACATGAAATGGCGTCCCGCGGCGCCCTGCCGGCGGAGGGTGAGTCACGCAGACCTCAGTCGTGCGCGATGTGGGCGAACTGGCGCCAGAGCAGCGCACCAGGACGGCCGACCGCAGGAAGCCGAACCAGAACGGCGCGGTGATCCCGTAGACGCCTGCGATCAGGCCGCCGATAGGTGTTCCGATCACCAGACCGCCAAAACCGGCGACGCGCATCGCACCGCCAACCCGGCCCAGCAGCTCGTTGGGCACCGCGCGCTGGCGGACGGTGTTCGACGTCGCGCCCCAGGTGAACCCGTGAATCCCGGACGCGAACATGATCGCCAGGGCGACGATGGGTACGGTGGTAAGCGCCAGCGTCAGGTGCGTGAGCGTCTCGACCAATAGGCCCACGCGCATGATGTTGCCCAGGCTGAAGCGCTCCGTGAGGCGGACGTAGGAGAGGGTCGCGAGGATGCCGCCGGCGGCCGCGGCGGTGGTGAGCAGCCCAAAACCCACCGCGTCCATGTGCAGCCGCTGAGCGGCGTACAGGACGAGCACGCCCATGGCGGCGCCATAGGTGATGTTGAACGTGAAGATCGTGATCGCGAGGGTGCGCATCGCCGCGTGGCCGGCGAGCCAGCGCACGCCGTCGCGCAGGTCAGCCAGGAAGTGCGGCCGCTCCCCTGCGCGCACCGCCGCGACGTCGCCGACGCTCCTCGAGATGCGCGCAATGAGCACCGCGCCCAACAGGAATGCAGCCGCGTTCGTGGCAAACGGCAGGGCCATACCAACGGCAAACAGGAACGCGCCAATGGGCGGGCCGACGAGCTGATTGAGCAGGATGAACGCGCCCTGCATGCGCGCGTTGCCCACCACGAGGTCGTCGCGCGCCACGATGCTGGGCAGCAGCGTGCTGCTGGCCGAGTCGGCGAACACCTCGGCCGTCCCCAGCACCAGGATCGCGCCCAGGATCAGCGCGATGCTCACGGTGCCGGTGACGATCGTCGCGGTCAGCAACACCAGCACGAGCGCACGGACGAGATTGGCCCCGACTACCAGCAGCCGCCGATTGAACCGATCTGCCGCCACCCCACCAATGAGGCCGAACAGCAGCCACGGCAGGTAGTCGAAGGTGATTGCGAGCGACACCAGGAACGGGTCGTGCGTCTGGGATGCGACGAGCAGCGGTCCGGCGGCAAGGACGATGCCGTCGCCGGTGTTGTTGACGACGCTCGAGGAGAGCAGCCAGCGAAAATCGCGCCCCAGCCGGTGCGGCGCGACCGTGTCTGCCAATAGCGCCAGGGGATTCCGCACGCGCGCGAGGCTATGGGGTGGTCGGTTGGTTAACCACCATGTTCCTCGCGCGACTGGTTGATGCGGCGCTCGAGGCGGCGGTCGGGAATGATCCACATCATCGCGACACCGACGTCGATGAGCACCGCGACTGTTGGCGCGATGAACGAGATTGCAAGCGATAGGACGTACAGCACGAGCGATGCCGGTGCCTTGCGGTCGCCCTCCAACGCCTCTGCGATCGTTGTCGTTTGGCCGGGTGCCCGCATGAGCGCCAGCACGAGCAGCGTGAAGGACGCGGCCGGAAAGATGAGGACCAGGTTGTAAAGGGCTACCGGTGCGGGCGCGAACGAGTGCTCGCCCATCCAGGCGGTGGCGAAGGGCACAAGCGACAACGTGAACAGCAGCAGCATGTTCGCCCATAGGACCCAGCCGCTCACGGTCTTTGCAGCCTGGAGCAGATGGTGGTGGTTGACCCAATAGATGGCGACGTAGGCGAAGCTCATCCCATATGCGAGAAACTGCGGCCACAGCACGAACAGGTCGTCGAACGAGGTGCCATCGGGCGGGCGCAGCTCGAGCACCATGATGGTGACGACGATCGCCAGGACGCCATCGCTGAACGCCTCGAGCCTGCCCTTGCTCACGCCGCAGAGGATATGGGGCTAGGCTGCCGCGGATGAAGAGTTGCCGCGAATGAAGAAGATTGGCTTCCTGTCGTTCGGCCACTGGTCGGAAACGCCGTATTCGCAGGTGCGATCCGCCTCAGACGCCTTGATCCAGTCGCTCGAGCTGGCCGTCGCGGCCGAGGAGCTGGGCGCGGACGGCGCGTTCTACCGCGTTCACCATTTCGCGCGCCAGCTGGGCTCGCCATTTCCGCTGCTGGCCGCTGTTGGCGCGCGCACGACGCGCATCGAGATGGGCACGGCCGTGGTCGACATGCGCTACGAGAACCCTTTCTACATGGCTGAGGACGCCGGCGCGGCCGACCTCATCGGCGGTGGACGGATGCAGCTGGGCATCTCCCGCGGCTCGCCGGAGCAGGTCATCGACGGCTACCGCCACTTCGGTTACCAGCCCGACGAGGACGACAAGGACGGCGGCAAGATGGCGCGCCGCCACGCCGAAGTTTTCCTGGAGCTGCTGAAGGGCGAGGGCTTTGCGCGGCCCAACCCACGGCCCATGTTCCCCAACCCGCCGGGCCTGCTGCGCCTGGAGCCGTATTCGCCCGGCTTGCGCGAGCGGATCTGGTGGGGCGCGGCGTCGACCGAGACGGCCATCTGGGCGGCCAAGCTGGGCTTGAACCTGATGAGCTCGACGCTGGTGTTCGACGAGAGCGGCGAGCCGCTCCACGTGCAACAGCGCAAGCAGATCGAGGCCTATCGCGCGGCCTGGAAAGAGGCCGGGCACGCGCGCGAGCCGCGGATCTCGGTCAGTCGCAGCATCTTCGCGCTGGTCGACGACCGTGATCGGGAGTATTTCGGCGGACCCCAGCAGGGCCGCGACCAGTTCGGCTACATCGAACCGAACAAGATGGCGGTCTTCGGGCGCTCCTACGCAGCGCCGCCCGATCAGCTCGTTGAGCAGCTCAAGGAGGACACGGCGATCGAGGCCGCCGACACGCTGCTACTGACGGTCCCCAACCAGCTGGGCGTGGACTACAACGCCCATGCGATCGAGTCGATCCTGAAGTTCGTCGCGCCGGGCCTGGGTTGGCGCTGAACCGACGTCAGGCGGCGCCTGTGTCGACGCGGGTCATGACCACTTCGAGCTG
>DAIERN010000260.1 GCA_027346765.1 Chloroflexota bacterium
AGTGGAAGCGAGGGTCGAAGGCGATTTCGTCGCGCTGTGGCGCGCGCAGCAGGACGAGGCCTGGCTGGCGCGCGAACTGGTTGCGCAGCCGGCTCCGGGCGAAGATGGAGAGCTCCAGCTTCTGGCGCTGGTGCGCCTCCCACAGGTCCTCGTCGGGGACCGCCGCGATGCGCTCCCAGAAGCGGTCCGCCTCGCGCGCGTCGTCCATGGAGTCGAAATTCGCGTCGGTCCGCCGCTCGAGCAGGTCGCGGATGGGCTGGCCGAGCCAGGTGGGTGTGTGGACGCCGTTGGTCAGGCCCAGGATCTCGTGCGGGGCGATGCCCTGCCAGGTGGCGTTGGCCGTGAGGCCGTGCAGCTGGCTGACGGCGTTGGCGCCGCCGGTCAGCCGCAGCGAGAACGCGGTCATGTCGAACTGGGAGCGGTCCTGCTCCACGCCGAGGCCCAGCTCGAGCACCGCGCCGAGGCCCACGCCGCCGGTGTTCGGGCGCCCGTCGCCGTCGAGCAGCGGGCCCGCGACACGGCGGAC
>DAIERN010000261.1 GCA_027346765.1 Chloroflexota bacterium
GACGAGCTGGACCTGCTGGTGTCGTTCCCGCACGGCGACGCCGGCATCATCGGCGCGCTCAACGACCTGATGTTCGCGCACCGCGAGACCTGGGGCAGCGTCGACGACCTGCTGCGCTTCGTGCGCGAGCTGCCGTCCGGTGGCAGCGGCGACATCGTCGAGCCCGGCATCCAGGGACTGGCGTTCTACGCGCTGCGCTTCGCGCCCGAGGGCAGCACGATCGACGTGCGGCTGCAGCGCAGCGGCGGCAGCGGCGAGGCGCGCGCGCTGCTGGTGATCCGCGACCGCGGACCGGGTGTGCCCGAGCCGGACTTGGCGCGCATCTTCGAGCCGTTCTATCGCAGCGCCGACGCGCGCCAGCAGACCGGCAGCGGCGGCGGCTTGGGCCTGGCCATCGCGCGCAGCGCCATCGCCCGCGCCGGCGGCAGCATCAGCGCCGGCAACCGAGACGGCGGTGGTCTGGATGTACGGATCGAACTGCCGCTGGCGCGGAACTGAAGCGCGCCGCCCGGGATGGCATCGAG
>DAIERN010000262.1 GCA_027346765.1 Chloroflexota bacterium
CCCTCGTCCGCTTCCTCGAGTTCGCGCAGCCCGAGCACGCTGGTCGCAAAGAAGCGGTAGGGGCACTCGAGCAGCGTCTGGTAGGCCGAAGGCGAATAGCGGCGCGGCAGCCACGCGGCGGGCACCGACGGCGACGGTGGCCCGCTCGGGGCGGGGCGCGGGCCGTCCGCGGCAGGCGGCTCGCCGCCCGCCTGCTCGGCCAGCCGCGCCGCCAACTCGGGCTGGTTCGGCGCCACCATTGCCCAGCCGTCGATGAAGATTTGCGACCCGATCTGCTCGGCCACGGTCGCGCCGTTGCGGGCAATCGAGCCGGAGTGCGGCGCCGCGACGCCGCGCTTGAGCGCGCGGTAATACGCCGGATCATGCATCGCCTGCAGCAGCCGCCGCGCGAGCGCGGCTTCGTCGCCGAGCGCGTAGTAACCCGGATAGCCCGCGCCGAGCATGCCGACGTTGCCCGAGATCTTGGAGGCGAGCACCGGAACGCCCGCGCAAGCGGCCTCGGCGATCGCATTCGCGCCGCCTTC
>DAIERN010000263.1 GCA_027346765.1 Chloroflexota bacterium
TTCTCCCCTGAACGAACCGGCTCCGCCTTCGCCGCGCGAGGTGCGCATCGTCTTCGGCGGCCTGATGCTCGCCCTGGCCCTGGCGTCCCTGGACCAGAACATCGTTGCCGTGGCCCTGCCGCAGATCGTGAGCGACCTGGGCGGGCTCAATCACCTGTCGTGGGTCGTCACGTCCTTCCTGGTCACCTCGACCGCGACCACGCCGCTCTACGGCAAGCTCTCGGACATGTACGGCAGGAAGCCGCTCTTCGTCGCCGCCATCGTCATCTTCCTTCTCGGCTCCAGCCTCTGCGGCCTGTCGCGCACCATGATCGAGCTCGTGGTCTTCCGCGGCATCCAGGGCCTGGGCGCGGGAGGCCTCATGGTGCTCGCGCAGACCACGATCGCGGACCTCGTGGCGCCCCGGGAGCGCGGACGCTTTCAAGGTTTGTTCGGCGCGGTCTTCGCGATCTCGAGCGTCGTGGGGCCGCTGTTGGGCGGGTTCATCACGAGCGCGCTCTCCTGGCGCTGGATCTTCTACG
>DAIERN010000264.1 GCA_027346765.1 Chloroflexota bacterium
GGCGCGACGCGGGCGGCCTCGCCCTCGGGCGCGCCGGCTGGCGGCGCTGGCACGCCGACCGCTTCCGCCACCCGTACCTGCGCGACGAGCTGCTCACGGCCGGCTGGGGCGTCGACACGCTGGAGACCGCGGCGCCGTGGTCGGCGCTGGGAGGCGTGTACACGGGCGTGCGCGACGCGCTGCCGCGCGCCGCCGCGGCGCTCGGCGCGCGCGCGGAGGCGGAGGCCGCGACCCCGATGCCGGGGTACACGCACCTGCGGCGCGCGGTCCCAATCACGTTTGGCCACTGGTGCCTCGCGTACGTTGAAATGCTGCTGCGCGACGCCGATCGCTTCGCCGCGGCGCGCGCCCGCGCCGACGAGTGCCCGCTCGGCGCCGCGGCGCTCGCCTTTCCCGATGCGAGCCTCGGCGCAGCCGCACCGGCGCCACTCAGCCGCGTCGCGCTGGTACAGACTACCGATCGCGCCGCAGGGACGCGTACCGCGATCGATCTGCTGCGCCCCTCAGGCTTAGCGCGCAAG
>DAIERN010000265.1 GCA_027346765.1 Chloroflexota bacterium
TCGCGTGCGGAATCGTGCCGGAGGGCGGCTTGCCGGCGAGCCGCGCGCCGGCGGGCGTCGCACACGCGATGCAGCCGCCGACGATCGCGGCGTACTCCAGTCGTGCGGCGACGTTCGGATGCACGTGGCGCGCGCCGAACGAGATGCCCGGCACCGGCGTGGCGGCGTCGACGATTTCGCGCGCAGCGGTCGCCCAGCCGGTCGTGTGCGCCAGCATCCCGAGCAGCGCGGTCTCGTACAAACCGAACGTGGAATAACGCGCGCGGATGCGCAGCACGACTTCTTTTTCGCTGATCGCCACGCCCTCATCGAGCGCATCGACCTGCGCGTCCGGCGCGGCAGCGCGCAGCAAATCGATCACCTCGTCGATGCCGCACAGAATCCCCGCGCGCCCGGGAAAAATTTCCATCACGACGACCGGATCGAGTCCTTCTTTCGCGAGGATCGTCTGCGTGCGCGAGAAATAGACGTCGGCGGTGTCGCCGGTGAGGATGGCATCGGATATGGTTTTGTCGGTCAT
>DAIERN010000266.1 GCA_027346765.1 Chloroflexota bacterium
GCTGCTGGTGTCGACGGTGATGCAGGGCGCCGCGGCCGAGGGCACCTTCCCGGTGCTGTCGGGCTTCCACTGGGTCAAGCGCTACCACGCGATGTACGCGACGCCGCTGACGGCTCGGGCGATCGCGTTCGGGCAGCTCGCGTGGACGATCACCCACACGCTGCTGGTCGCGGTGATCTTCGCGCTGATGATCTGCCTGTTCGGCGCCGCGGCGACGCCGGGGATCGTGTGGTCGGTGCCGATCGGCGTGCTCACCGGCATCGCCTTCTCCGCGCCCATCTCCGCGTTCATGACCACGCAGCGGGACACCAACGCCTGGAACAACATCTGGCGCTTCGGCATCACGCCGCTGTTCCTGTTCAGCGGCACCTTCTTCCCGATCGACCGCCTGCCCGAGCTGATCCGCCCGCTCGCCTGGGTGCTGCCGCTGTGGCACGGCGTGGACCTCGCCCGGGCGCTCGCCCTGGGGACCGCCGGGCAGGCGCCGCTGCTCCACGCGGCCCACCTGGCGATCCTGCT
>DAIERN010000267.1 GCA_027346765.1 Chloroflexota bacterium
CGACGACGCGCTGTCGGCCGTGGACACCAACACGGAAGCCGCCATCCTGCACGGCCTGCGCGAGGCGCTCGCCGGACGAACGGCCCTCATCGCCTCGCATCGCGTCACGGCGCTTCGCGAGGCCACGCACATCATCGTGCTGGGCGAGGGCACCGTGGTGGAGCAGGGCACGCATGAGGAGCTCGTCGCGCGCCGCGGGCGCTACTGGGAGCTGCTGCGCCGCCAGCTGCTGGAAGAGAGCCTCGAAGCCGACGCCGCGCCGGCGGCAACGGCCGCCGGCTAGATGCGCGTCCGGATGAACTCGGGCGTCAGACTCTCGATCCTCATCCCGGCCCAAGCGGCCCAATCGCCGCTGGAGTTGTCCTTGGGGCCGACGTCGGCGATGAGCTTCAACTCCAGGCGGATTCGCCGCGATGGGCCGTCGCCGCCGGGAGTGGACTGGCGCGGAGCGCGGTTGGTGGGCGATTTGAAATGGACGTTGCCTTTGCCCCCTTTGCCGCCCCGGGCCACAACGACTT
>DAIERN010000268.1 GCA_027346765.1 Chloroflexota bacterium
TCGAGCCAGAAGCGCATGGCCTTCAACACTTCTTCCAGCACCAGCGGACTGTCGTAATTCAAATCCGGCTGATGCGAGAAAAAGCGGTGCCAGTAGTAGGCCTTTGCTGTTTCATCCCAGGTCCAGTTGGATTTTTCCGTGTCAGTGAAGATGATGCGGGCGTCTTTGTAAAGCTGGTCATTCTGCGACCACACATACATGTTGCGCTCGGGTGAGTCCGGAGGCGCCAGCCGCGCGGCCTTGAACCAGGGATGCTGGTCGCTGGTGTGGTTGATGACCAGCTCAATCATTACCTGCATGTTGCGCAGATGCGCAGCGTCAAGAAACGCCTTGAAGTCGTTCAGTGTTCCGTAAGAAGGATTGACGTCAGTTTAATTCGAAATGTCGTAGCCGTCGTCGCGCAGCGGCGAAGGGAAGAATGGCAGGAGCCAGATGCAGGTGACANCCAGATCCTGAAGATAATCGAGTTTCGAGAGCAGACCCGGGAAATCGCCGATTCCGTCATTGTTCGAATCAG
>DAIERN010000026.1 GCA_027346765.1 Chloroflexota bacterium
TGCCGGCCGTTGGCGATCGCGTACTCGAAGGCGAAGCGTGCGATCCGCTCTGATGCGGCGCGAGTGATGATCTTGATGCTCTCCGCGGCGTCCTTGCCCACGCGATGCTCGATGCCCGCGTACAGGTCCTCGGTGTTCTCGCGGACGATGATGAGGTCAACGTCCTCGTAGCGTGTCGCCACGCCCTTCATCGAGCGCGCCGGGCGCAGATTGGCATACAGGTCGAGCGCCTGGCGCAGGGTCACGTTGACCGATCGGAAGCCCTCGCCCACCGGCGTCGTGATGGGGCCCTTCAAGGCGACCTTGGTTTCGCGGATCGAATCGAGCACCGCCTCCGGAAGGGGCGTGCCATGGATTGCGATTTGAGACTCGCCGGCATCGACTCTGCGCCACTCGAACTTGAGACCAGTCGCCTCAAGGACGTTGGTGGTGGCATCGGCCAGCTCAGGTCCGATGCCGTCGCCGGGGATCAGGGTGACGGTGTAAGTCACGTGACGGTCCACTCCTCGCACAGGTCAACGCGCCTGCATAACGGGATCGCCAGTGTACGGTGCGGCGCCCCAAAGGCGCTGGCCAACCCGCCCGTCGCGGCCCGGCCGTTTGGCACTGACTGGCCTGCCGGTCTCGCTCGCTACAATCGGAGACCCGTCGTGTAACGCGCCCGCTGGAGGCCACCGCCCGGATGAAGCTGCAGGAGTACCACGCCAAGCGGCTCCTGCTTGCCCAGGGCCTTCCGGTCCCCGATTACTCGGTCGCGGAAACGGCCGACGCAGCCAAGGCGGCCGCCCAGACCTACCTGTCCGCTGGCGCCGGCAAGGTGGTGATCAAGGCCCAGGTGCTCGTGGGTGGCCGCGGCAAGGCGGGCGGCGTCAAGCTCGCCGGTTCGGCGGATGAGGCACACCAGGTCGCCAGCCAGATCCTGGGCATGGACATCAAGGGCACCAAGGTTCAGCGGGTCCTGGTCGCCCCCGCGGCCGACATCGTCGCCGAGTACTACCTCTCGTGCGTCCTCGATCGGTCCGCGCGCAAGATCATGCTCATGGGCTCCGCGGAGGGCGGCGTCGAGATCGAAGTCGTCGCCGAACAGCGGCCTGACGCGATCAAGCAGCTCCACGCCCACCCGCTGCTGGGCCTGACCGACTACCAGGCACGGCGCATGGCATTCGCCCTGGGCCTGGGTACGTCCCACCTGCGCGAGTTCGTCGCTATCGCCAAGGGCCTGTTCGCGACGCTGCTCGCCAACGACGCGGACCTCGTCGAGATCAACCCCCTGGCGATCGTCAACACTCCCTCTGGGCCGCAGCTGCAGTGCCTCGACGCGAAGATCACGATCGACGACTCGGCGCTCGAGCGCCATCCCGACGTCGAACAGATGCGCGACATCGCCGAGGAAGACCCGGTCGACGTCAACGCGCGCGAGCAAGGTCTCTCGTTCATCCGCCTCGACGGCAACATCGGCTGCATGGTCAACGGCGCCGGACTGGCGATGACGACCATGGACCTCATCAAGCGGGCGGGCGGCGAGCCCGCCAACTTCCTCGACATCGGTGGTGGCGCCAAGGCTGACAAGGTGGCCGCGGCGATGAGCCTCATCCTGGGTGACGCGAGCGTCAAGGCGATCCTCGTCAACATTTTCGGCGGCATCGCCCGGGGCGACGAGGTGGCGCACGGCCTGGTCGAGGCGCGGCGCATGCAGTCGCGCCACGTGCCCATGGTGGTGCGGATCGTCGGCACCAACGCCGAAGAGGCGGGGCGCATCCTCGCCGAGGCGGGCGATCCCGATCTTAAGACGGCCGAGTCGCTCGACGAGGCGGTCGAGAAGGCGGTCGCGGCAGCGACGGCCGCGGCGGTGGCCGCATGAGCATCCTCGTCGGCGCAGAGACGCGGCTCCTCGTCCAGGGCATCACCGGCCGCGAAGGCGCGTTCCACGCCCAGCAGATGCAGGACTACGGCACCAACGTGGTCGCGGGCATGACCCCCGGCAAGGGCGGTCAGTTCGCGCTCGAACGGCCAGTGCCGGTCTTCAACACCTGCCGCGACGCCGTCAACGAAACCGGTGCCAACACCAGCGTGATCTACGTTCCCGCGGGCGGCGCGCCGGACGCGATCCTCGAAGCAACCGACGCCGGCATCAAGACCATCTTCTGCATCACCGAGCACATCCCGGCGCTCGACATGCTCAAGGTGGTTCACGTCGTTGACCAGGCCGGCGCCCGGCTCGTGGGCCCCAACTGCCCCGGCGCGACCTCGCCCGGCACGGCCAAGGTGGGCATCATCCCGGGATCGATCCACCGGCCCGGCCACGTCGGCGTCGTCAGCCGCAGCGGCACGCTCACCTATGAGGTCGTCGAAGCGCTGACTGAAGCCGGCATCGGCCAGTCCACCTGCGTGGGCATCGGTGGCGATCCGATCAGCGGCTCGAACTTCATAGACATCCTGACCCTCTTCCGCGACGACCCGGAGACGGAAGCCGTGGTCCTGATTGGCGAGATCGGCGGCGACGGCGAAGAGCGCGCCGCCGAGTGGATCGCGGCCAACATGCCCAAGGTCCCGGTCGCCTCGTTCATCGCCGGCCGGACGGCGCCGCCCGGCCGTCGCATGGGTCACGCCGGCGCGATAATCAGCGGCGGACGAGGCACCGCACAGAGCAAGGTGGCTGCGCTGGAGGCAGCCGGAGTCCGAGTCGCACAAGCGCCCAGCCAGATCCCACAGCTGCTGATGGAGATGGGCGTCCGCCCGAGCTAGCGCAGGCGGCGCGTCACAGGGCGGCGGCAGCCCTCGTCTGACCCAACTTAACCATTGGGGGACAGGAGAGGATTTGGCGTGTCGCAGTTCACCGGCGGAACTTTCGGCAATTACAGCCGGCTGTGGCTGATCATCACCGGCGCGATCCTGCTCGGGGTCGGCGCGATCATGGCTGTCACCCTGGGCAACGTCCCGTACGCGGGCACGGCCATGCTGATGACCGGCGGGTTCATGGCCCTGGTCGGGATCGTGCTGATCATCATCGGCGTCATCGTCGGCCAGCGTGCCGCGTCGACTGACGCCCTGCTGACCACAGGCACGCCGGGCACGGCGCAGATCACCGGCATCACCCAGACCGGCGTGTACTTCAACGAGCAGCCGCAGATCAAGATGCAGCTGCTCGTCTCGTTGCCCGGCCAGACGCCGTACGCGGCGCAGCACACCGAGATCGTGCCGCTCATGCTGCTCGGCCGCCTGACCTCGGGCTCGCCGCTGCAGGTGCGCGTCGACCCCATGAACCTCAATCGCATCGCCGTCGACTGGGGCGCGAGCGGCTTTGGCGGTGGCGCCATGGCCAGCGCGATGGGCGGTCCCGCGCCCACGACGTCAGCCCCGCCCGCAGGCCAGCTGCCGACCACCGGTGCGATGCTCGCGGGCGCCGGGTCAGGCGCAGCAGGCGTGGACGAGAGCCTCGCCCAGGTTCAGGCGGCACTCGCGGCGAGCGGCATGGCCGCGGCGGCGCCCTTCCAGACCGCCCAGCAGGGCAACTACACGGTCGAGCAGCTCCGCGCATATCTTCGCCAGAACGGCAAAGACGCGAGCGCGACGATTGACTCGCTCAACGACTCAGGCAAGGACGTGGGCGACGAGCACCTCTACACGATGGAGATGACCCTCAAGATTCCCGGCCAGCCCGACAAGAAGCTGCCGGCGTCCGCGGCGATGGTGCCGCAGGCCAAGATGCACCGGCTCTTCCAGGGCATGACCGTGCCGGTCAAGTACGAAGCGACCAACCCCGATCTGCTGATGCTCGACTGGGACAAGATCTAGCCACCGACGAACCCGGGTGGCCCACGCAAGTCAGCCAATTGACCGCCCTCAGAGCACTAAACCGATCACTCTGTCATCGGGATCGACCAGACCTCCCTCGGCGACGGCGGCAGGGCGTTGGCCTAGACGGATACGTGGCCACAAGCCTGGAATGTAAGCACTTGGCGGAGTCGGACCGAACCTTCCTGGCCCAGTGACTGGGGAAAGATGCACTAGGCATGTTTTCCAGTCGAATCGACGGAATAGTGATCGCCTGTGGCGCAGCTGTCAGGTTCGGTCCGCGCAGCGCTGGTTAGTGCCCGCGTGCGCGGCAAATGTCCAATTATTCAAAGCCAAGCGACCGCCAGGCGGGGCCGCCGGGCGCCTCGATCAGCTCGACCAATACGCCATGGCAGGAGCGCGGGTGGATGAACGCGACCGGCCCTTCCGCTCCCCGGCGTGGCGCCGCGTCGATCAGCTCGATCCCCTGCCCGGCCAGGCGGTTGAGCTCGGCGGCAAGATTGTCCACCTCGAGGCAAACGTGGTGAAAGCCCTCGCCCTTGTTGGCAAGGAAGCGCGCCACTCCGGTGTCGTCCCGCGTGGGCTGGACGAGCTCGATGCTCGACTCGCCCACCGGTAGGAAGCCGATCTTCACGCCGTCCGTTTCGATGGGCATGACCACGTCGAGCTCCAGCCGCAGCTTGTCGCGGTAGAAGCCCAGCGCCGCGTCGAGGTCGCTTACGACCACGGCCACGTGATGGATGCGGCCAGGGTGTGCGGCAATATCGAACTGGTGTTCTGTTTTGGTCATACCGTGATCAGCTCCCGGTGCTCGCCAAACGCGACCCGGAGCGCGTCGCTGATCTCGCCCAACGTAGCCCGCGCCTTGACAGCGTCAATGATCGCGGGGACGAGGTTGGCGTCGCCGCGCGCTGTTTCCGCCAGAGCGCGCAAAGACGCCTCGTACGCCCCAGCGTCGCGGGTCGCGCGCACGCGCTGGACGCGCGCAACCTGGTCGCGCTCCCCCTGCGAGTCGATGCGCTGCAGGTCGGGTGTATGGACCTCACCGTCGACGAATTTGTTGACACCGACCACGACCTGCTCGCCCGCCTCGATCCGGCGCTGCGAGTGATACGCCGCCTCCTGGATCTGGCGCTGCTGGTAGCCCGCCTCGATCGCCTTGACCGCGCCCCCGGCGGCGTCGATCTCCGCGAGGTAGTCGTTGGCCGCGGCCTCGAGCTGGTCGGTCAGACGCTCGATGAAATACGACCCGGCAAGCGGGTCAGGCGTGGCCGTTACGCCGCTCTCGTAGGCGATCACCTGCTGCGTGCGCAACGCGAGGCGCGCGGCCGCTTCCGTGGGCAGGGCGAGCGCCTCGTCGCGCGCGTTGGTGTGGAGCGACTGCGCGCCACCCAGGACGGCGGCGAGCGCCTCGATCGTCGTCCGCACGACATTGTTGTCGACGCTCTGCGCGGTGAGCGACGAACCGGCAGTCTGGACGTGGAAGCGGCACATCATGGAGCGAGCCGCCCGTGCGCCAAACCGGTCGCGCATGATTCGCGCCCACATCCGCCGCGCGGCGCGGAACTTGGCCACCTCCTCGAACAGCTCGCTCCACGCCGCGAAGAAGAAGCTCAGCCGACCGGCGAAGTCATCAATGTCCAGGCCGCGCGATTGCGCCGCGTCGACGTAGGCGATGCCGTCGGCGAGGGTGAATGCGAGCTCCTGCGCCGCGGTCGCGCCGGCCTCGCGCATGTGATAGCCGCTGATCGAGATCGTGTTCCACTTGGGCAGCTCGCGCGCGCAGAACTCGAAGATGTCAGTCACGAGGCGCATCGACGCCTCTACGGGATAGATGTACGTCCCGCGCGCAATGTACTCCTTGAGGATGTCGTTCTGGATGGTGCCGCCCAGCTTGTCGCGCGGGATGCCCCGGGCATCGGCGACGGCGACGTAGAACGCGAGCAGGATCGCGGCGGTCGAGTTGATCGTCATCGACGTCGTCATCTCGCCCAACGGCAGGTCGGCCAGGAGCGTCTCCATGTCGTCGATGCTGGAGATCGGGACCCCTACCCGCCCGACCTCGCCTGCCGCGGCGGATGCGTCAGGGTCATAGCCCATCTGCGTCGGCAGGTCGAAGGCCACGGAGAGGCCGGTCTGGCCCTGCGCGAGCAGGTACTTGAAGCGCCTGTTGGTGTCGGCCGCGGTGGCGAAGCCGGCGTACTGGCGCATCGTCCAGAGACGGCCGCGGTACATCGTGGGCTGGACGCCGCGCGTGAACGGGAACTCGCCCGGCTTGCCCAGCTGCCCGGCCGCTTCCCAGCCGCTCAGGGTCGACTCGTCGTAGAGCGGCTCGACCTCGATGTCGCTGGTCGTGCGGTAGCGCTGGTCGGTCATCGCGCCCTGAGTCTACTTACCGGGGGCGGCTATTCGATGCTGAGCAGCTCGCCGTGGCGCTCGACGAGCGCTCCGACCTCCACCCTCACCCGGGACACCTTGCCGGAGTGCGGGGCGCGGATCTCGTTCTCCATCTTCATCGCTTCGATCGCGAGCACCCGCTGGCCGGCCTCGACCTGCTCGCCGTCAGCGACCCATAACTTGACCACGCGGCCTGGGATCTGGGCGCGCAACGTCAGATCGGCCGCGCGGTGATGAGCGGCTGCGTCACGCGTAGCGCGGTCACGCAGCTCTGCCCGGGCGGCCGACTCCACGGTTGCCTCGAAGCGCCAGCCTCCGACCACCACCTCCAGCCGGGTGCGACCTTCCGCCCGATCCTCCGCGCTGGCGGTCAGCAATCGGACTGACTCTCCCCGGCCCTGCGGGGCGAACCCGGCGAGGTCTTCGTCCGCCGGTTGGATGGCGAGCGGTAGGTCGGGGATCGTCACCCTGAGTCGGTCGTTCACCGGAGGGTGTCCGTCGCTTCGGCGATGCCGGCACGCCACCAGTTGGGCGCGGTGTGGCCGTTCGTAAGCGCCGCGGCAGGGTTTGAGGTGACCGCGCGGTCACGCGTTGTGAGCGCGGCAAGCTCGGCAGCACGAAGGGCTGCCACCGGCACCACCTCCGCCGGCTGCCACTTGCGCGCGACGAAGTCGGTCGATAGGTCGGCGGCCGCGGCAAACCCGGGCTGATCGACGAGCCAGCGGTGGAACGGCAGAGTAGTTTGGACTCCGCCAATGACGAACTCGTCGAGCGCCCGTACGAGCCGCGCGATGGCCCGCGGCCGGTCCTCGGCGACGACCATGAGCTTGGCCAGCAGCGGATCGTAGTTGGGACTGACGACGCTCCCCTCCTCCACCCCGGCGTCGACGCGCACACCCGGGCCGGCGGGAGTGAGCCAGGCCGTCAGGGTGCCCGGCGCCGGGGCGAAGTCGTGCGCCGGATCCTCCGCCGAGAGGCGCACCTCGATCGCGTGCCGCTGCGGAGTTGCCGCCGTGGCAGCGGCAGCGAGCACCCGTTCGGACAGCGGCGCGCCGGTGGCGATCCAGAGTTGCTCGTGGACCAGATCGAGATCGGCGACCAGCTCGGTCACGCCGTGCTCGACCTGGAGGCGCGCGTTGACTTCCAGGAACCAGAACTCACCGTCTGGCGTGAGCAGGAACTCGGCCGTCGCCGCGTTGCGCAGGCCCACGGTTCGCGCCACCTTGACGCCCAGCTCATGGAGCGTGCGCCGTTGCCCCTCCGTCAGGCTGGGCGCGGGCGCCTCCTCGACAAGCTTCTGGTGCCGGCGCTGGGTGGAGCAGTCGCGCTCGCCCAGGGCAACGACCGTGCCGTCGCTATCGCCCAGCAGCTGCACTTCGACATGGCGCGCTCGCTCCACATAGCGCTCCAGGTAGACCGCCCCGTCGCCGAACGATGCCTGCGCCTCGCGCGCTGCCGCCGCGACGGCGTCGCCGAGATCCGCCGGATTGTCGACGCGGCGCATCCCCCGGCCGCCCCCGCCGGCCGCCGCCTTGACCAGCACCGGGAAGCCGATCCGCGCGGCCTCTTGCTCGAACTTCGCCCCGTCCGCCTCGTTGCCAACTGGGAGCGGCTCGAAAGTGCCCGGCACGACCGGCACTCCCGCCAAGTTGGCGCGGTGCCGCGCGGCGAGCTTGTTGCCCAGCGACACGAGCGTCTCGCGTCCCGGCCCGACGAAAACGATGCCCGCCGCGGTGCATGCGTCGGCCAGCGCCGGCTGCTCGGACAGGAAGCCGTAGCCCGGATGGATCGCCTGCGCGCCACTCTCGGCGGCGGCGGCCATGATCGCGTCGACCCGCAGGTAGGACTCCGCCGCCGCCGCCGCGCCAATGCGCACTGCTCGGTCCGCGGCACGGACGTGGACCGCAGCGGCATCCGCGTCTGAGTAGACGGCGATCGACTCGATACCCAGCTCGCGGCAGGCCCGGATGATGCGGACCGCGATCTCGCCGCGGTTGGCGATCAGCAGGCGATCAAACGGCCGGGCCGCTGCAGCCCGGCCGCCGTCTTTGCGCAAAGACACTACAGCGGGATGTTGCCGTGCTTGCGCGGCAGGTTGGTCTGGCGCTTCCCGGCCAGCATCTCGAGCTCGGCGATCAGCCGCGGCCGCGTATCCGCCGGCATGATCACGTCGTCGATGTAGCCGCGGCCGGCGGCGATGTACGGGTTGGCGAAGCGCTCCTCGTACTCGGCCCGCAGCCGGGCGCGCTCTGCGGCGGCATCCTTGGCCGCGGCGATCTCGTCGCGGAAGATGATGTTCACCGCACCCTCAGGGCCCATCACCGCGATCGAGGCCGTGGGCCAGGCGAGGTTCACGTCGCCGCGGATGTGACGGCTGCTCATGACGTCGTAGGCGCCGCCGTATGCCTTGCGGGTGATGACCGTGAGCTTGGGCACCGTGGCCTCAGCGTAGGCGTAGAGCAGCTTCGCGCCGTGGCGAATGATGCCGTTGTGCTCCTGGTTCACGCCGGGCAGGAAACCGGGCACGTCCTCGAAGGTGAGCAGTGGCACGTTGAACGCGTCGCACGTGCGCACGAAGCGGGCCGCCTTGTCGGACGCGTCGATGTCGAGCGCCCCGGCGAGCACGGCCGGCTGGTTGGCGACGATGCCGACGCTGTGCCCGCCCAGGTGGGCAAAGCCGACGATGATGTTCTGCGCCCAGGCCGGCTGGATCTCGAGGAAGTCCGCGTCGTCGACGATGCGCGTGATCACGTCGTGCATGTCGTACGGCTGATTTGCCTCGTCGGGCACGACCGCGTCGAGGGCTGGATCACGCCGGTCGCGTGGGTCGGTGGTGGGTCTGTCGGCCGGCTTCTCGAGGTTGTTCTGCGGCAGGTGGTCGAGAATGCGCCTGGCCAGCGTCATCGCCGCCACCTCGTCCGCCGCCGCGAGATGAGCCACGCCGCTGAGAGTGGTGTGCACGCTCGCGCCGCCAAGATGCTCGCGATCGACGTCCTCGTGGGTCACGGTCTTAACCACGTCAGGGCCAGTGACGAACATGTAGCTCGTCCCCTCGACCATGATCGTGAAGTCAGTGATCGCCGGCGAGTAGACAGCGCCACCTGCGCACGGTCCCAGCACGAGCGAGATCTGCGGCACGACGCCTGACGCGAGCGTGTTGCGCAGGAAGATGTCGGCATAGCCGCCCAGCGACACGACGCCTTCCTGGATGCGCGCGCCGCCTGAGTCATTCAGGCCGATCACCGGCGCGCCCACCCGCACCGCGAGATCCATCACCTTGCAGATCTTTTCGGCGTGGGCCTCGCTCAACGATCCGCCGAAGACCGTGAAGTCCTGGCTGAACACGAAAACGAGCCGGCCATCGATCGTGCCGTGGCCGGTGACGACGCCGTCGCCCAGGTAGCGCTGCGACTCCAGGCCGAAATCCGTAGCGCGGTGGGTGACGAACGCGTCGAACTCGATGAACGAGCCGGGATCGAGCAGCAGCTCCAGGCGCTCACGCGCGGTGAGCTTGCCGCGACCATGTTGCGCGTCAATGCGCTCTTGTCCGCCGCCCAGCTGTGCCTGGGCGCGCAAATCGCGCAACCGATCGAACCGTTCCTTCTTGGGGGCCACAGCGGAAGAGTACCAAGCGTGAGATGTCCACAGAATCGGTGAACAAGTCCGTCATCCTGTGGATAACCACATGGTCCGGCGCGTGCGAACCTTGCTAGATTGACGGTCCAACAACGGCAGGAGGATTCTGGTGGCACGGATCATCGCCATCGCCAATCAAAAGGGCGGCGTGGGCAAGACCACCACCGCGATCAATCTCGCGGGCTCGCTCGCAGAGCAGGGCTACCGCGTTCTGTGCGTCGACATGGATCCCCAGGCGAACCTATCGGTGGGCCTGGGCATCAACCTGCGCGGCATCGAACACTCGATTGGCGACGTGCTCACCGGAGACGGCACGACGCTGGACCAGATCATCCAGCCGACGCAGACGACCGGCATCGATGTGGCGCCGGCGACGATTGATCTCTCCGCGGCTGAGAATCAGCTGTTCAGCGCGATCGGCCGCGAGCAGGCGCTGCGCGAAGCGTTCCGCGCCTCGAGCGCCGACTCGTACGACTTCGTGCTGATCGACTGCCCGCCGACGCTCGGCCTGCTGACGCTCAACTCGCTGGTGGCGAGCGACGGCGTGATCATCCCGGTCCAGACGCAGTACTACGCGCTCAAGGGCTTCAGCGCGCTGATGAACGTCATCAAGCAGATCCGCGACAAGGGGTTGAACCCCAACCTGCGTGTGCTGGGCCTGCTGCCCACGTTCTACGACGGCCGCACGATCCTGGGCCGCGACATGCTCCAGGAGCTGCGCGACATGGGCGATCACCACATCTTCGAAAACATGATCAAGCAGACCGTCAGGCTGGGCGAGGCGCCGCTGGTCGGCCGACCCGTGACCTCGTATGCCAGCAACACTGAAGCGGCGCGCGCCTACCGGGGCCTGGCGCGGGAGGTAATCGAACTTGGCTAGACCAGATTTCCGCGGCACCGCCGCACGGCGCCTGGCCGAGGAGCGCGAGCTCTCGCCGGCCATCCTGAGCTTGATCTCGCCTGAGGGGACCGAGCGGCCGCTGGGCGTCCGCAACATCCCGCTCGAGCGGATCACGCCCAACCCGGATCAGCCGCGCATGAATTTCGACGAGCAGGCGCTGGCCGACCTCGCCGCGTCGGTCCGCGAGCACGGCGTGCTCCAGCCAATAGCTGAGGCCGGCCATCAGGGCGAGCAGCAGGATGGGAAACCAGATGGAAGCGCGATCCACGGTGGGAATACCGGACTTAGGCGAGGTAGGGCGCCATCTGCGCCTGCCAGGTATCCTGCGCGCGCATGATCCACTCGCATACCTCGCGCACGGCGCCGCGCCCACCTTCGCGCAGCGTGGTGTAGTGCGCGTGCGACTTGACCAGCTCGGGTGCCGCCGGCACGGTGAGGGCGAGGCCGGCGCGGCGCATG
>DAIERN010000269.1 GCA_027346765.1 Chloroflexota bacterium
TTTGCGACCAACTCCGCCGCGCCGCGACCTCAGTGATGAATAATATCGCCGAAGGTTGGGAAAGCGTTCACGCAGCCGAGAAGAAACAGGCTTACAATTACGCCCGCCGCTCCTGCGGCGAAGTTCGTTCCCTGTCTTACATTCTGCTGGACAACCCATTCATTACCGCGGACGAACATTCGGCCTTGCTGCGTCACTGCGTTCAGGCCGGGCAACTCGCCAGCGGACTCATCCGCTCGGTCGATCCTCGTTGACGCTTGCGCCGCCCCCATCCCGAGACCCGAAATCCGATCCCCGTTCCCGATGAGTTCCTACCACCTCGACCACCTTCAGTACCTCGAAACCGAAGCCATCCATGTCATGCGCGAGGTGGCGGCCGAGTTCGAGCGACCGGCTTTGTTGTTTTCGGGCGGCAAGGACTCGATCTGCCTTTTGCGTCTGGCCGAGAAGGCGTTTCGACCTTCGGATATTCCGATGCCGCTCCTGAACGTGGACACTGGCCACCACTTCC
>DAIERN010000270.1 GCA_027346765.1 Chloroflexota bacterium
CGATGGGCGCGCCCGCACTGTATCTGCTGCTGCTGGTAGGCCTGGCGCAGGCGCTGGCGCTGCTGTTGCTCGGCGCCACTGCCATCGCGCGCTGCGGCGCGCAGAGCACGGCCGTGTACGGCTCGCTGGCGCTGCTGCTGGCGCTGATCGGCGGCCTGCTGCTGGGGCGCAGCTATCTGCGCCGCGTGCGCATGGTGGGCGAAAGCGCACGGCGCATCATGGCCGGTGACCTGGCGGCGCGCGTGCCGGTGCGCAGCATCGGCGGCGACGAGTTCGATGTCGTGCTCGAAGGCGTGCACGGCGCCGACGAGGCGCGCACCGTGGCCGAGCGGGGCGCGTTGTCGATGAGCCCCATCTCGCCGAAGTGGCCGCCCGCGCGCAGCTCGGCGATCTCCGAGGCCGAGAGCCCGACCTCCGCGAGCAGGGCGTCGGTGTGCTCGCCGTAGCTGGGCGCGAAGGGGAGCTCGCGGCCGAGCGCCTCGAGGTGCGGTGTCATCACCGCGGGCGGT
>DAIERN010000271.1 GCA_027346765.1 Chloroflexota bacterium
GCTGTGCGCCGTGCTCCTGCTCAACGGGTGGATTGCCGTGCTCAGTCGTCGGCGCGCCCAGCGCCAGCGTGAGTTGCGCAAGGCGGCCGAGGCCTCGCTCCGCGCGGCCAAGGAGGCGGCCGAGGCGGCGTCGCAGGCGAAGAGCGAGTTCCTCGCCACGATGAGCCACGAGATCCGCACGCCAATGAACGGCGTGATCGGCATGACGGCGCTCCTGGCCGAGACCACGCTGTCGGCCGAGCAGCGGTCCTATCTCGAGACGGCGCAGCGATCGGCAGATCATCTGCTCAGTGTCATCAACGACATACTCGATTTCTCCAAGATCGAGGCCGGCAAGCTCGGGCTCGACCCGATACCCTTCGACCTGCACCTCGCGGTGTCGGAGGTCGCGGATCTCATCGCGCCGCGGGCGCGCGAGAAGGGGACGGAGATTGTCGTGCGCATCGCCCCCGACACGCCACGCCGCGTCATCGGCGACAGCGGCCGCGTGCGACAGGTGCTGCTCAAT
>DAIERN010000272.1 GCA_027346765.1 Chloroflexota bacterium
TCGACGGCCATCGAGATCGCGACGAGGTCCGAGAGCTCTCGAGGGACCGCCGGGTTCAGGGCGGCGATCGGTGGGATGCGCCCCTCGAGGATGGCGTGCAGGAGCTGCAGCGGCTCGCCGTCGAAGGGCTTGCGGCCGGCCAACAGCTCGTAGAGGCAGACCCCCACGGCGTAGACGTCGAGCCGCCGGTCGGCCCCGTGGCCCCGGATCTGCTCGGGCGCCATGTAGCGGAGCTTCCCCTTGAGCGTTCCCACCTGGCTGGCGGCCAGCCGCCCCCGCGCCTTCGCCACCATCGGCACGGCCGAAAAGGCGATGGCCGACCACGAGGTGACGGCCATCGTCTGGCTGCGGGAAGACTTCACGCGCAAGGTGCTGTCGGCGGGCGCCGCGCCGCTCGGGGTGATCGTCAACGGCATGGATGCCAACAGCGCGCGGATCATCGAAGGCTACCTGCAGCAGGTCTGGATGAACTGGATTGAGGCGCGGGCCGCCGAGCGCGCCACGCCC
>DAIERN010000273.1 GCA_027346765.1 Chloroflexota bacterium
CGGCTCCTTGTCGAGCCGGGCGAGGAAGTGATTGCGGATATCGGCGTCGCTGGCGGTGGCCGCCGACTTCTGCGGCGCAGGCTGGACCAGGAGCGCGCGCACGAGGTCGGCGCGCGAGACGATGCCGACGAGCTTGCCGTCGCGGACGACGGGCACGCGCTTGATGCGCTCCTTCTCGAAGATCTCGGCGATCGCGACGAGCCGCTCGATCAGCCTCGCCTGCGCCGGGGCCGCCGGACGGACGATCGCGACCGCCCGGTACGCCGCGCGCCGGGCACCCTCGACCTCGGGCGTGGCCTGGCGAGCGCACCCCGCGAGCCCCGCGACCAGGACGATGGCGCCGATCGAGCGGACAGAGAAACGGCGGCGGTTGCCCGCCGCCGCTTCCTGATCACTGCGATGTGAGTGACTTACTTGCACTTGAACTTGGTCTTGATGCCCGTGAGGTCGCTGGCGATCGGGTCGATCTGACCCTTGAGGGTCTCGGCCGCGGCCTTCGCGCCAAA
>DAIERN010000274.1 GCA_027346765.1 Chloroflexota bacterium
CGCGGCAACCCGGAGGCGACCCCGGTCCATCTGGTCGCGGCGCTCCTCGCCGAGGAGGACGGCCTCGCGTCGCGCCTGCTCGACAAGGTCGGCGTCCCGGCCGAGCGGCTGCGCGACGACCTCGCCGCCGCGCTCGACCGGCTGCCGTCGGCGCGCGGCGGCGCCGAGGCGCAGTCCTCCCGCGACCTGCGCAAGCTGCTCGATTCGGCGGCGAAGCTCGCGCCCCAGTTCCAGGACGAGTACGTGTCGGTCGAGCACCTGCTGCTCGCGCTGCCGGCGGTGGTCCAGGTAGGCGCGCAGCTTTCCCTGGCCGTCCTCTACCACCGGCCCGTGCCCCGGGTAAATCATGCACGGGCCCAGCTCCAGCAGGCGCTGGATCCTCGAGCGGGAGAGATCCGGGGCGAGCTGCGTCAGGGCGACGTCGAGGCGCAGCCCGGCCACCTCGCGTGACGCGACGAGCGAGCGAGCCTCCATGCCGCGCCTTCACCAGATGCGCGACTTCAC
>DAIERN010000275.1 GCA_027346765.1 Chloroflexota bacterium
GCGGCAGCAGGCGGGGGACTTGCACCAGCGCCGCGGACAGGTTGCCCGGGCGCTCGCCGGGGCGCAGCCGCAGGATCGCCTGCACGATGCGGAGCAGAGCCGCCGGGTCGCGTTGCGGCGCGAGCAGGAGCTCGAGGCGGTCGCTCGACGCGGCGAGCGTCACCCGGTCGCCGCCCGCCAGCGCCGCGCTGCCGACCAGCGCCACGACGTCGGCCGCGACGTCGAGCAGGCCGAACATCTTCTCCATGTTGACCAGCGCGTTCCTGATCTCGCGATAGGCGAAGCCCAGCATGTTGAGCGGCATGTAGAGCTGGATCAGGTAGGCGTTGACCAGCACGATGTCGCCGACCGTCATGGCGCCGGTGGTTACGCCGACCGCGGCACGCCACATCATCAGGCTGACGCCGACGGCGATGATCAGCGCCTGGCCGAGATTGAGATAGGACAGCGACACCTGGCTCTTGACCATGGCGCGCTCCCACTTCTTCATGTGCTCGTCGTAGC
>DAIERN010000276.1 GCA_027346765.1 Chloroflexota bacterium
ACATTCGCTCGTCGTGGGCCACGCGCGAAGCGATCGTCGCGGCCGGCGGACAGCCGGTGCGCGAGCGCGTCGGCCACTCCTTCATGAAGGCCACGATGCGCCGGATCGGCAGTCCTTTCGGCGGCGAGCTGGCCGGACATTTCTACTACCGCGAGAACTACTTCGCCGACTCCTCGCTGATCACCGCGATCGAGGTGCTCAACGAGGTCAGGCTCGCCGGCCGGTCGCTATACGAGCTGCTCGAGCCCCACCGCCGCTACGCCTCCACCGGCGAGATCAACTTCCGCGTCGACGACAAGGAGGGGATGATTCGCCTGTTGGCCGGCGAATTTGCAGACGGGGCGATCGACTACATCGACGGGATCACCGTGCAGTACGCCGACTGGTGGTTCAACGTGCGCCCGTCGAACACGGAGCCGTTCCTGCGCCTGGTCATGGAGGCGAGGAGCCCGGAGCTGCTGGCGACCGCCAAGGAAAGGCTGCTCGCTATCCTCGGGCGCCCG
>DAIERN010000277.1 GCA_027346765.1 Chloroflexota bacterium
ACCGCGAACTCCGGTCGCAGGGCGCGGGCGCGGTCCGTGAACAGCAACACCGAGTCGAAGGCCATGAGGCGAGCCGGGTCGTCGATGTCGGGAGGGGTCGCGAGCGGCCCGATCCCGTAGACCCGCTCGCCCGGGATCTGGAGCGGGGCCCGGCTCGTGACGAGGAACCGGACGAGCGGGGATTCCCGCGCCAGCCGACCGATGGCCGGCGCGGCGGCCAGCAGGTGCTCGAAGTTGTCGAGCACCAGCAGCAGCTCGAGGTCCTCCAGCTCAACCGGTCTTCCCCGCACGGCGGTCGCGCTCGTCCTGCCAGTGTCCAGGGCGCGGGAGACGGTTGGCCCCACGAGCGACGGGTCAGCGAGCGGCGCAAGCTCGACCAGGTGGATCCCGTCGGGGAACCGATCCACCAGCTCGGCTGCGGCGTGCAGCGCGAGCCTCGTCTTGCCGGTCCCTCCGGGACCCGTGAGCGTCACGATCCGCTCGGCGCCGCTGGCCACCAGTT
>DAIERN010000278.1 GCA_027346765.1 Chloroflexota bacterium
TGAAGGTGCCAAGGAACCACCAGCAGATGGTCGCCGCGATGGTGAGGACGATCTTCGCCCAACCCGACGCGACCCACGTCGAGCGTCAGCTGAAGGAAGTGGCCGCCACCATGAAGCGCCAGTTCGGCGTCGTCACCGAGATGCTCCTCGACGCCGCTGAAGACCTCACCGCGTTTCGCCACTTCCCGACCAACCACTGGCAGAAGATCTGGTCGACGAACTCCCTCGAGCGACTCAACGCCGAGATCAAGCGGCGCACCAACGTGGTCGGCATCTTTCCCAACGACGCCGCGGCGCTGCGTCTCATCACCGCGGTCGTCGTCGAACAGCACGACGAGTGGAGCGTGTCCGAGCGTCGCTACCTCAGTCAAGAATCCATGGATCAGTTGAAGAGTGACGCACTGCCCTCGGCGCCAGTTGCCTTGGCCAAGGTCAAATGAGAAGATGGTCACGCATCGAGAAGTGCTCCATCGGAGTTACACCACTCGGCGGGACGTGATC